>CAIYWM010000573.1 GCA_903929895.1 uncultured Alphaproteobacteria bacterium | reverse complement strand
CTTGTGCTTGCTCAGCACCGTCGAGTCGCGCGGGGTCCAGCTTTCGAAGCAGTAGGGGCCGGTGCCGTCGAAGCCCTTGACGCCGAAGTCGGCACCGAGCTGCTTGACCTGGTCGATGTTCAGCACGGTGTGGAAGTACTGCGTCATCTGGTAGAGCAGCTCGGAGAACGGCTTCTTGAGCTTGTATTCGACCGTCACGTCGTCGGGCGCGGTGATCTTGTCCACGTCGCCCATGCGCCATTTCACGAGACCCTTGGTCTCGGGATCGAGCCAGCGCTCGTAGGTGGCGACCACGTCCTTCGCCGTCATCTTCTTGCCACTGCAGAAGGTGACGTCGTCCCGCAGCTTGATTGTGGAGGTGAGACCGTCGGGCGAGACCGTCCAGCTCTTGGCGAGGCCGGGCTTCAGCGTCTTCATGTCGAAGTCGAGGTTCACCATCGTGTCACCCATCATGTAGATGACCTCGGCGCCCGACCGGGCGGTCGACTTGTGCGGATCGTAGCGATCGGTGTCGATCTCGCGCACGATCGTCACGCTCTTCTGCGCCATCGCCGGCGCCACAACGCCCGCCACGGCTATCGCGGCCAGGGCCGCCACCGTCAACTTCTTCATGCCCACACCTCCTGCTGTTTCAAGTCATTGCCTCAACTTCGGATCGAGGGCGTCGCGCAGCGCGTCACCCAGGACATTGAACGCGAGCACCACGAGGAAGATCGCCGCGCAGGGAAGGGTCGAGACGTGTGGCGCGATCGACAGGAACTTGCGGCCGTCGGCGGCCATGCTGCCCAGCTCGGCGGTGGGCGGCTGGGCACCGAGGCCGAGGAACGACAGCGCGGCACCCAGCAGGATCGCCTGACCGAGCTGAAGAGTCATGTAGATCAGGATCGTCGGCCAGCAGTTGAGTGCGAGGTAACGCCAGATCAGGGCTCCATCGCCAAGGCCAACCGCGCGGCCGGCCTCCATGTATTCCTGCTGCATGATCGACTGCGCGGCCCCGCGCGCGATTCGGGCGATCGACGGGACCGAGGCGATGCTGAGCGCAAGCACGAGTGAGAAGAGGCCGGTGCCCATCACCGCCGCAATGGCGAGGCCGAACAGGATGGACGGGAAGGAGAGCAGCACGTCGATCAGGCGCATCAGCGGCTGGTCGAGCCGCTTGAAATAGGCGGCGCTCAGGCCGATCAGCGCGCCGAGGCCGCCGCCGACCACGACGGCGATGATGCCGATTCCCAACGTGGCGCGCAGGCCGAACAGGATGCGACTGACCATGTCGCGTCCCTGGTTGTCGGCGCCCAGCAGGAAATCCGGGCAGCGCGCGCCGCCGATCGGGCACAGCCGCAGCCGCATGTTGGACGCATAGGGATCGAACGGCGCGATCCAGGGCGCGAGCAGAGCGGCGCCGACGATCACGATGAGGAAGAGGGCCGCGGCGGCCGCCGGCGGATCGCGCAGGATGCGCCGCCATACGGCGTTCTTGCGCCGGATCGCGGCGATGGCGCGCTGGTCGGCCTGGCTTTGCAACGGCAGGGCGGCGTCGGTCATCCGCGGGCAATCCTTGGGTCGAGATAGGCGTAGAGAACGTCGACCAGCAGGTTGATCGCCATGAAGCCGACGGCGAGGATCAGGATCGCGCCCTGCGCCAGCGGGAAGTCGCTCGAGGTGATGGCACCCACCGCCATGCGGCCGACGCCCGGCCAGGCGAACATGGTCTCGGTCACGATCGAACCGCCGAGCAGGAAGCCGATCTGCAGCCCCACCAGGGTGACCACCGGGATCATGGCATTACGTAGCGCGTGGCGGATCGTGACCCGCCAGTCCGAGGCGCCCTTGGCGCGGGCGGTTCGCACATAGTCGGCGCCCAGCGTCTCCAGCAAGGACGTGCGCGTCATGCGGGCGACCGGGCCCACGAAGACGGCGCCCAGCGTCACGGCCGGCAGGATGATGCTCAGGGCTCCATCGGCAGTCCAGATCGGGCCATTGCGGCCCTGGAACGGCAGCAGGCCGGCGCCCCCGACATACTGGATCAGCAGCAGGCCGACCCAGAAGATCGGCACCGACACGCCCATGACCGAGAGCGCCATGATGGCGCGGTCGATGACCGTGCCGCGGCGGCGGGCGGCGAGGGTGCCCAAGGTGATCCCCAGCGGCACGGCCCAGATCAGGCAGGCCAGCATCAGCTCGACGGTCGGCCAGAGGGTGAGGGCGATCTCGTCGACGACCGCGCGGTTGGAGATCATCGAGCGGCCGAGGTCGAGCTGGAACACCCGGCCGAGATAGCGGCCGAACTGGACCCAGAGCGGCTGGTTCAGTCCAAGGTCATTGCGGATCGCGTCGACTTCCGCCTTGGTCGCGGTCGGCCCTGCGACCACCGTTGCCGGATCCGTGGGCACGACCTGCAGCAGCAGGAAGCCGATGAGCAGCACCCCCAGCAGGACCGGAAACGAAATCATCAATCGATGAGCGATATGCCGCGCCATTTACTTCGACACCTGCCCCTCTTCGGGTAAGAACGCTTGCTGCCGCCGTGACGCTCGACAAGCGCCCGACGAGTGGCATGATCGCTGCAACCTCATACTGGGGGCGTTGCAAGAACCGCGCCGAGGAGCGTCGACGATGTCATCAGGTAATCTGAACGAGCAGGCAAAGGGCGTCTACATCATCGCCGCGACGCCGTTTACCGACGAGGGCGCGGTCGACCTGCAAAGCGTCGACTCCCTGACTGATTTTTATTTGGGCTGCGGCGTACACGGCTTCACCCTTCTCGGCATGATGGGCGAGGCTCACAAGCTGACCGCCGACGAATCGATCTCGGTGGTCAATCGGGTGATCGGCCGGGCCCAGGGCCGGCAGGTGATCGTCGGCGTGAGCCATGCCGGGCTCGAGAACGTGCGTCGCCTCTCGCATGAGGCGATGATGGCCGGCGCGTCGGGCGTGATGGTGGCGCCGCCGCCGGGACTCAAAGGGGACGAAGGCCTCTACAACTACTATGCGCAGGTCTTCCAGGCGCTGGGTCCCGATATTCCCATCGTCTATCAGGACTACCCGCAGACCACCGGGGTATACCTGCCGGTCAACGTGTTCGAGCGGCTGGTCGACGATTTCCCGCAGCTCGTCATGCTGAAGCACGAGGATGCGCCGGGCCTGGCCAAGCTCACCAAGGTGCGCGAAGGCGAGAAGAAGCCCGGCCGCCGCCGGGTCTCGATCCTGGTCGGCAATGGCGGCCTCTACTATCCGCAGGAAATGCGCCGCGGCGCCGATGGTGCGATGACGGGGTTTGCCTGGCCCGAGATGCTGGTGCAGGTCTATGACCTCTTCGCCAAGGGCAAGGCCGAGGAGGCCGAGGACCTGTTCGACATCTACCTGCCGCTGGTGCGCCACGAGGTGCAGCCGGCGATCGGCCTGGCGCTGCGCAAGGAGGTGCTGTTCCGGCGCGGTGCCATCAAGAGCCCGAAGCAGCGGGCGCCCGGATCCTCGCTGACGGCGGCGGACAAGACGGAGCTCGACGGAATGATTGCGCGCCTAGAGCGGCGTCTGGCGGCCACCGGCCGCCTCGCCAAGGCGGCGGAGTAGGGAACATGGCTGATTACGATCTGATCGTTCGCAACGCCCGCATCGTCACCGCCGAGCGGCAGGCCGAGGGCGACATCGCCGTCAGGGATGGCCAGGTCGTCGAGATCGGCCCCGACATCAAAGGAGTGGGCACGCGCGAGATCGATGCCGGCGGCAAGTTCGTCCTGCCGGGCGGCGTCGACAGCCACTGCCACATCGAGCAGAAGTCGGGCATGGGCGTGATGTGCGCCGACGATTTCTATACCGGCACGGTCTCGGCCGCGTTTGGCGGCACCACCACCGTCATTCCCTTTGCGGCCCAGCATCGCGGCATGTCGCTGCGGCAGGTGGTCAACGAGTATCACGAGGCCGCGACCCCGAAGGCGGTGATCGATTATGCCTTCCACCTGATCGTCACCGATCCGACGCCGCAGGCGCTCGGGCAGGAATTGCCGGCGCTGATCAAGGACGGCTACACCTCGTTCAAGATCTACATGACCTACGATGCGATGAAGGTCAGCGACTACCAGATCCTCGACATCCTGGCCGTGGCACGGCGCGATGGCGCCCTGGTCATGGTGCACGCCGAGAACCACGACATGATCCAGTGGCTGGCGCATCACCTGGTCGACCAGGGCCATGGCGCGCCGAAGTTCCACGCCATCGCCCATGCCCGCATCGCCGAGGCCGAGGCGACCAACCGCGCGATCTCGCTGGCGCGCCTGGTCGATGCGCCGCTGCTGCTGGTCCACATGTCGGAGATCGAGGCGATCGAGACGCTGCGTCAGGCGCAGAAGAAGGGCCTCAAGATCTTCGGCGAGACCTGCCCGCAGTACATCGCACTGACCGCCGACGACATGGACAAGCCCGGCGTCGAGGGCGCCATGTGGTGCTGCAGCCCGCCGCCGCGCGATTCGGCGGCGCAGGAGGCGGTGTGGGCGGCGCTCAAGGACGGCACCTTCCAGACCTTCTCTTCGGACCACGCGCCGTATCAATTCAATGCCGGCGGCAAGATACCCAAGGGCGACAAGACGACTTTCAAGGAAATGGCCAACGGCGTGCCGGGTCTCGAGATCCGACTGCCGATGCTGTTCTCGGAGGGCGTTCAGAAGGGCCGCATCACCCTGCAGCAGTTCGTGGCGCTGACGTCCGCCAATCACGCCAAGCTGTACGGACTCTATCCGAAGAAGGGCACGATCGCGGTCGGCTCCGATGCCGACTTCGCGATCTGGGATGCCGACAAGGACGTGACGGTCACCTGGAAGGACCTGCACGACAATGTCGGATACACGCCCTACGAAGGTCGGCAGCTCAAGGGCTGGCCGATCACCGTGGTGAGCCGCGGTCGCGTCGTCGTCGAGGACGGCAAGCTGAACGCCGAGCGCGGCTCGGGCCAGTTCCTGCCTTGCGCTTCACCCGATTCGTCGAAGCCGATCGGTCAAAGTGCGCCCGAGTTGCAGGCCATGTCGCGCTTCGGCCTGAAGCCGCTGTTCTAGAGGAGAGAAGCAAGTGTCCCGCCGCCTGAAAGTGTCTTCCGCCCAGTTGGGCCCGATCCATCTCGCCGACAGCCGGGCGAGCGTGGTCAAGCGCATGATCGAGATGTTGAAGGAGGCCGACAGCCGCGGCTCCAAGTTCATCGTGTTCCCGGAACTCGCGCTCACGACCTTCTTTCCGCGCTACTGGATGGAGGATCCCAACGACGTCGAGAAGTACTTCGAGAGCCAGATGCCGAGCCCGGACACGCTGCCGCTGTTCGAACTGGCGCGGGAGAAGGGGATCGGCTTTTACCTGGGTTACGCCGAGCGGACCGAGGAAGAGGGTTCGACGCACCATTTCAACACCTCGATCCTGGTCGGACCGGACGGTCGCCTGATCGGCAAGTACCGCAAGGTGCATCTGCCCGGCCATGACGAGCACAGGCCGACGGTGCCGTATCAGCATCTCGAGAAGAAGTACTTCGAGGTCGGCAATCTCGGCTTCAATGTCTGGAAGATGTTCAAGGACGAGGTGATCGTCGGCCAGTGCATCTGCAATGACCGCCGCTGGCCCGAGACGTTCCGCGTCATGGCGCTGAAGGGCGCCGAGATGGTGGTGCTGGGCTACAACACGCCCAGCGACAATGTCTACGCGCCGCATGAGCCGCCCTATCTGCGCGTGTTCCACCATATGCTTTCGCTGCAGGCAGCTGCCTACCAGAACGGCATCTGGGTCGTGGCGACGGCCAAGGCCGGCAAGGAAGACGGCTTCTGGCTGCATGGCGGTTCGGTGATCGTCGCGCCGACCGGCGAGATCGTGGCCAAGG
>CAIYWM010000572.1 GCA_903929895.1 uncultured Alphaproteobacteria bacterium | reverse complement strand
GGCTCGCTCACGACGGAATTCGGCAATGTCAGCAAGCAGTCGGTCGGCACCATCCAGCGTCAGCTCCTGACGCTCAGCCAGCAGGGCGGAGAGGGATTCTTCGGCGAGCCGGCCCTCGTCCTCACCGACATGATCCGCTGCGATCCCTCGGGTTACGGCGCCATCAACATCCTGGCGGCCGACCGTCTGATGCAGAGCCCGCGCCTCTACGCGACCTTCCTGCTGTGGCTGCTGTCGGAGCTGTTCGAGTCGCTGCCCGAGGTCGGGGATCTCGACAAGCCGAAGTTCGTCTTCTTCTTCGACGAGGCGCATCTGCTGTTCGACGACGCGCCCAAGGCGCTGCTGTCGCGCATCGAGCAGGTCGTGCGACTGATCCGCTCCAAGGGCGTCGGCGTCTACTTCATCACCCAGAATCCGCTCGACCTGCCGGAGACCGTGCTGGCCCAGCTCGGCAACCGCGTGCAGCATGCGCTGCGCGCCTTCACGCCGCGCGACCAGAAGGCCGTGAAGGTGGCGGCCGAGACGTTCCGCCCGAACAAGGGCTTCAATGCTGCGCAGGCCATCACCGAACTCGGCGTCGGCGAGGCGCTGCTGTCGTTCCTCGATGCGAAGGGCGTGCCCTTCCCGGTCGAGCGCTGCTTCATCGCCCCGCCGCAGGGCCGCATCGGGCCGGCCACCGCGGAGGAGCGTGCGGCCGTGATGGCGGCGAGCCCGCTGGCCGGCAGATACGACAAGGTGGTCGATCGCCAGTCGGCCTACGAAATCCTGACGGGCCGGGTTGAGGCGTCGGCAAACCCCGATCCTGCGCCGACCCCACGCCGCCGCGGCCAGTACGGTTCGGTGCCGCCCACCGTTCCCGCAACGACCGGACCCTGGGGGCCGCGTACCGCTCCGCCAACGGCCGAGGTCGAACAGCCGATCCCGCCGGCGCCGCGGCCGGAACCGCGCCTCAAGAAGGCACAGCCCCAGCCGCAGGCGCCCACACCGGAGCCGAAGAAGGCACCGGCAGGCCGTCAGCGCGACTCGGTTGGCATCACGGTCGCCAAGGCGGCCGGCCGCAGCATGGCCACCATCGCCGCGCGTGAGGCGGCGAAGGCGGTGTTCGGCAAGGGCAAGGCCGCATCCATCGGCGGCAGCATCGGCGGCGCCGTGTTGCGCGGCGTGCTGGGCTCGATCCTGCTTTTGGCCTCGACGATCAGCGTGCCGTCCTTTTCGTCGTGACCCTCGCCGCAGAAGATGTCGCAAAAGAAAGTGAAGCGGCCGGCTTTCGAAGGCGTGAATGCCAGTCGCGTTTCCTGCCCCGGAATCATGTCGGTGCGAATGCCGAGTTCCGGGATCTTGAAGCCATGGATGCGGTCTTCCGAGGTGAGCACGAGGAGCACGGGCTGGCCGAGGCGCACGGTCACCTCGGTCGGATGGAATTCGAATTTCTTCGCGCCGATCCGCACTTCCGGCGGTGCCTCGGCCGCCAGGCGCGCGGCGGCGAAGGCCAGTGGCACGCCCAGCATCATCAGGAGCCGGCGCTTCACGCTCAGCTCCGGGTCACCGGCAGTTCGACGAAGCTCACCTTCGTTCCCACGGTGACGTCGCGCGTGCCGAGATCGGCCTGGGCGGGATCGTAAGGCTTGGGGGCGCGGCGGGGCTGGGAGCCCGGCGCCACCAGCGGGAAGATCAGGGACTTGGCCGCGTGATGACTGATGTGGCCCGTCACGTGGTGATGCTCCTGGTGGATGTGCCCGTAGAACACCACGACGTTGCTGTAGGGCATCAGCAATTCGATCGCCCTGGTGCCATCGGCGGTGGTCCAATCCCAGTCGGGCTTCAGGTCGAACAGGGGGCGGTGGGTGAGCACGACGATGCGGTCGTCGGTCTTGCGCTGGCGGAGGTCGGCGGCCAGCCAGGCGAGCTGCTCGTCGCCGAGCTTCGCGGCGGGATCGCTGACATTGTCGAGGGCGATGAAGTGCACGCCCTTGTGGTCGAACGTGTAGTTCAGCGCGCCGAAGAACTCCTTGTAGGCCTCGCCCTTGTCGAGCGAGGCATCGTGCTCGCCAGGCATGAAGCGGACGTCCTTCACGCGCAGCGCCGAGACGATCTCGCGGAAGCGCTGCATGCGGGCGCGGCGTTCCTTCGGATCGTCGGTCGTGTGTGTCAGGTCACCGGTGAAGACGATGAAGTCGGGCGGGTTGGCGAGCCCGTTCACCGTCGCCACCGCCTTGGCCAGCGTGTTCTCGGCGTCCGGATTGGCGGCGCCCTTGAACCCCCAATGCGTGTCCGAGAACTGCACGAAATGGAAATCGCCGGCGGCCTGCGCCGACGCCGGCCCGCGCGGGAACAGCCCGGCCGTGAAGGTGACGCCGGCCACGCCGGCGAGCTTGAGAAACGCACGACGATCCCGTTGCAGCATGATGTCCTCCCACGGTTCCGGAGTCGGAACTGCGAGGGACTACCGTCACGGGTCGGGGTCTATTCCCCGGATTCGTCTCTGGAATAAAATCGACCTCCCGCCGGTATTGCTGTCCTATGGGGTGGATGTCCGACGCGCCGAAGCCCGATGGCCGCACGCTCGAGCGTTTTCGCGTCATTGTGCTGCCGCATCTCGATTCGGCCTACGGCTTCGCCCGCTGGCTGACGCGCGATCCCGTGGCGGCACAGGACCTCGCCCAGGAATCGATGCTGCGGGCGTTGCGCTACTTCCATGCGTTCCGCGGCGAGGAGGCGCGGCCGTGGCTGCTGCGCATCGTGCGCAACACGTGGGTCGATTCGGTGAGCGACAGGAGCATCGACGCGCTGCCGCTGGAGGCGGCCGCCGAACGCGCCGTCGATGGTCCCGACCCGGAACAGAGCGCGCTGGCCGGCGATCGGCGACGCCATGTGGCGGCGGCCCTGGCGGCCTTGCCGGTGGACGTTCGCGAGGTCCTCGTGCTGCGCGAGATCGAGGACCTTTCCTACAAGCAGATCGCCGCGGTGCTCGACCTGCCGGTCGGCACGGTCATGTCCCGTCTGGCACGGGCGCGCGAGAAACTGGCGGTCGAGTTACGCGGTCGCCTCGGAAGGAGCGAGCATGGACTGCCGGACCTGTGAGGCATCGGTCGACGCCTATGTCGACGGCGAGCTGTCGGCACGGGAAAGCGCGGCCTTCGAACAGGCGCTGACGACCTGCGCCGATTGCCGACGGCGCCTGGAAGCGGCGCGGGCGCTGAGCGGCCTCCTGCGCGGTCTGCCGGCCGAGCGGGCGCCGGATCTTCTGCGCGCGCGCCTCGAGCGCGACCTGCAGGCGAGCACGAGCGAACCTCGGCCGGCACCGCGTCTCTGGATGCGATGGTCGGCGATTGCGGCCGGCCTGGTCGTGGCAGTGGGTATCGGCTGGCTGGGCGGCACGCTCACCGGCCAGGGCAGGCGCGAGTCGAATGAGGTGATCGCCAGCTACCTGCGCGTGGCAATGGCCGAGGCGCCGGTCGAGGTCGCGTCTTCGGACCGCCATACCGTGAAGCCGTGGTTCGCCGGCCGCATCGACTACGCGCCGCCGGTGCATGACCTGACGGTGGATGGGTTCCCGCTGATGGGTGGCCGGCTCGACGTCGTCTCGGGGCGCAAGGTCGCGGTGCTGGTCTATCGTCGCAACCAGCATCGCGTTGTGCTGAGTCTGTGGCCCGCGAACGCCAAGGGAGACTTCGCGCCGACGGTCACGAAGCGCGACGGGTTCGGACTGGCCGAATGGCGCCATGCCGGGTTCGACATGCGCGCCGTGTCCGACCTGTCACCGGCGGACATGACGGCCTTCGCAACGGCGGTCAATCGCGCCGTCGACGTCGATCGTTAGGGCTGAGCGAATCTCAGCCCGTTGAGCGACGGGCTGCGGCTTGGTTACAAGCCGCTAAGACTGCAATGTCCGAGAGCGCCGAAGGAAGAACGACCACCTATGACCCCTCCGTCGTCGCAAGACGACGCCACCTCACCATCTGAATGGGGAGGCAAATGATTTAGGCGAGGCGGTCGAGTTCCTTGACGATGGCGTCGCCCATTTCCTGGGTGCCGACCTTCTTCACGCCGTCGGTGTTGCCCACCAGCAGGTCGCCGGTGCGGTAGCCCGCCTTCAGCACGTTCTCGACCGCGAGTTCGACCATGTCGGCGTCCTTGCCGAGGTCGAACGAGTAGCGAAGCATCATCGCGTAGCTGAGCGTCTGCGCGATCGGATTGGCCAGGCCCTTGCCCGCGATGTCGGGCGCGCTGCCATGGATCGGCTCGTAGAGCGCCTTGCGGCGGCCGGTGGCGTCGGGCGCGCCGAGCGAGGCCGAGGGCAGCAGGCCGAGCGAGCCCGTCAGCATCGACGCCTCGTCCGACAGGATGTCGCCGAACAGGTTGTCGGTGACGATCACGTCGAATTCCTTGGGCGCGCGCAGCAGCTGCATGGCGAGCGCGTCGGCGTACATGTGCTCAAGCTTTACGTCGGAGTACTTCTCCTTGTGCAGCTTGGTCGC
>CAIYWM010000571.1 GCA_903929895.1 uncultured Alphaproteobacteria bacterium | reverse complement strand
GACCAGCTACGCTCTCCATGGCTGCTCTCCTCTATAAGTGGGCCCTTGGGGCACCTCGCAGTGACCCCGCATTAGTTCCCTCTTGGAGAGCAGCCACTCAAGCCGCCCTTCATCCACAATCACACCACCTCAGGACGACAAAGATGCGAGATCGGCGCCGCTACTGGCGCAGGCGAGGACCCTTCCAGGTCAGCTCGTAGTTCAGCTGCACGCGGTACTCCGTATAGGAGGTGACCGTCCTGTTGAGGTACTGGTCGACGAAGGCGACGCGGTTGCGCAGGTTGAACGGCTTCAGCCAGCCGGGCGCGTTGGTCATGGCATCGCCTCTGATCGCAAGCTCGAGATCGTATTCCCAGTTGTTGGAGAGCGACGTGTGCGTCTGGGGATTGACCGAGTTGCCGCCATAGGTTGCCGTCGCGAGGAACATCACGCCGGGAAGGCCCGCGCCCTTGAAGTCGTAGCTGGCGCCTGCGGTCACCGCCATCTCGCCGGCCCGGTTGAAGTCCAGCGACTGCATCTTGTTGTAGCCGATGAAGATGCCGTAGGGGTTACGCCAGGCGGCCGCCGAGCCGATCTGCGTGTAGGACACGCGAAAGGCCATCGGCCCCCAGAAAGCATCGGCGCGGAAGCCGCCCCAGAAGGTGCTGAAGGGCTGGCCGGTCAGAAGGTTGAGGCCGTTGCTGCCCTGCACCGCGAACTGTGCGGCGAGCGCGACGCGGAGATCCTCGTTCACCTTGATCGTGCCGCCGACATCGCCGTAGCTCGACCACAGGATGTCCGGGACATAGTAGGTCGAGGCGCGGACCTGCAGGTCGCTCATGCTGCCGTATTTGGCGCTGAAGAGGGCCATGCCCTTGTTCACGTTCGGCGCGCCGGCCGCTTCGCCCATGTTGATGAAGGCCGAGTAGTCGCGCGGCTTGATGGCGGCAACGTAGCCCGCGAAATAGTTGACCGGCCCGAGCGCGCCGCGCAGCGCGTAGGCCTCGAACGTCTGCGGGATCTCGCGGTCGTCGCGCGGATTGACTTCGAGCTCATCGAGATATTGCCGGAAGACCGTGGCGGTCTGGTTCTTCCAGCGGACCGAGGCGTAGGCCTGGCCGAGGGTGAAGTAGCCGTATCCGCCCGGCTTGAGCAGCGACGTGCCATCGGAGGTGGTGTCGCGGCCCTGCGGAGCCCAGACCGGTTGTGTCGTGTAGCCGACCGCGCCGAGCTGGAGCGTGTCGTAGAACCATCCGGTCTGCAGGCCCACCCAACCGCCGGTGACGATGGCCGCCAGGTTGGGCGGCCTCTGGTTCTGCCGGTCGAACAGATAGCTGCGCAGGTGCAGGACGGCCGTCGCCTCGTCGTAGAGGAAACGCTGCAGTTCAGCCTTGAGCCCGGTGTCAGGCGGTTCCGCCGGCGCCGGAGCATCCTGGGCGTGACCCAGCTTGAGCGGCGCAACGACCAGCAAGGCAAAGGCAAGCCAGCTGACCGTTCTGGCGGACAGTGGTGTTCGCACCATCGGCTACTCCCCCACTCTTGTCCGTCGAGGCTTAGAGGGCGCTGGTTACGGAAATGCGGAACACCCGCGACAGTTCGTGAACGCGCGCTTGAGATCGAAGGTCCGGCGCTCTAGGGTCGCCCTGTCCAAGGGGGGTCCCGTCAAGGGGCTGAGATACCGATGGCCGCCAGTCCAACTGGCGTCGGCGCGGTGACCCTTTGAACCTGATCCGGGTCATGCCGGCGAAGGGACTGGATACATCCTTTGCACGTCACAACACCGGATCTCCGTCCGCCAACCAGCCACGGGAGATCCATCATGGACACCATCGTCACCACCGCCGCCCCGACCGTCACCACGGGGCCGCTGCCTGCATCCCGCAAGGTCTACGCGACGCCCGAGGCGGCGCCGGACCTGCGCGTTCCCTTGCGCGAGATCGAGCTGTCGTCGCCCGCCGAGCCGCCGGTGCGCGTCTACGACACGACCGGTCCCTACACGGACACCGGTGTCACGATCGACGTGCGCAAGGGCCTCGCCCAGATGCGGCGCGCCTGGGTCCTGGAGCGCGGCGGCGTCGAGGACTATGCCGGCCGCGCCATCCAGCCGATCGACAACGGCAACGTAAAGGAAGCGGTGCTGCGGCCGTTTCCCCATACGCCGCGGCCGTTGCGCGGGCTCGACGGCAAGCCGATCACCCAGTTCGAATGGGCGCGCGCCGGCGTGATCACCAAGGAGATGATCTATGTCGCGGCGCGCGAGAATCTCGGCCGAAAGCAGGTCCTCGACGAGGCCGAGGCGAGGCTGGCCGACGGCGAGAGTTTCGGCGCGGCGCTGCCCGCGTTCATCACGCCGGAATTCGTGCGCCAGGAAGTGGCGGCGGGCCGCGCCATCATCCCGGCCAACATCAACCACAGCGAACTCGAGCCGATGATCATCGGCCGGAACTTCCTGGTGAAGATCAACGCCAACATCGGCAACTCCGCCGTTTCCTCGTCGATGGAGGAAGAGGTCGAGAAGATGGTGTGGGCGATCCGCTGGGGCGCCGACACCGTCATGGACCTGTCGACGGGACGGAACATCCACGACACGCGCGAATGGATCGTGCGCAACGCGCCGGTGCCGATCGGCACGGTGCCGATCTACCAGGCGCTGGAGAAGGTCGGCGGCGATCCGACGAAGCTGTCGTGGGAAGTCTTCCGCGACACGCTGATCGAGCAGGCCGAGCAGGGCGTCGACTACTTCACCATCCATGCCGGCGTGCGCCTCGCGCATGTGCCGCTGACGGCCAGCCGG
>CAIYWM010000570.1 GCA_903929895.1 uncultured Alphaproteobacteria bacterium | reverse complement strand
CTCGGGCGTCACTTGATTGCCCGCCTCGTCGAGCGCGCGGAAATACATGCCGTCGATGAAGGCGTGCGTCGCATCCTCGCGCTCCAGCACCGTGTTGGGCTGCGTGCCCGCGGCAACAAGGATGGTGCGCGCCGGCAGGGTCGCCTCGACCTTGGCGCCGTTCTGCTCACCCGCGACCTTCAGCGCCCTGGCCTGCCCCGCCTCGTCGATCTCGACCGCCACGGGTGACAGGCCCTCGACGAAGCGGATGTCCTCCTCGAGCGCCTTCAGCACTTCCTCGTGGTTCAGCGTGTAGGACGGCGAATCGATCAGACGACGGCGATAGACAAGTGAAACACCGCCCCAGCCGTTCACCAGCTTCGTGATCGCCGGCTCGCGTCCCTCGCGCGCCGCCTGTTCGCGCTCGGCCCGAATGGCCCGGGCGTGGGCGATAAACTCCTCCGCGATCTCACGCTCCTCGGGCGACCAGTTCGCCCCCACCGCTGCCTCGCCACGTTCGGCGACCAGGGTCTCGTGGCGGATGAGGAACTTCTCGACCTGCAGCGGATAGTAGGCGAGCGATTCGGTCGCCGTATCGATCGCGGTCAGGCCGCCGCCGATAACCACCACCGGCAGGCGGATCTGCAGGTTGGCGATCGAGTCCTTCTTGGCAGCACCCGTGAGCTGCAGCGCCATCAGGAAGTCCGACGCCGCACGCACGCCGCGCGCCAGGCCGTTGGGCAGGTCGAGCACCGTGGGCTTGCCGGCGCCGGCGCAGAGCGCGATGTGGTCGAAGCCCATGGCGAAGGCGCTCTCGACCGTCACCGTGCCGCCGAAGCGCACGCCACCGAACATCGAGAACTGCGCCCGCCGCTCCAGCAGCAGCCGCACCATCTTCAGGTAGTTCTTGTCCCAGCGCACGGTGATGCCGTACTCGGCGACGCCCCCGAACCCCGCCATCGCCCGCTCGCCGAGATTCTCGCGCAAGCTCGCGACGTCCTTAACCGCCGCAAACGGCACGCGCGTGCCGTCCATGGCGACGCCCGACTGCGCCTCGGGCAGAGGCTCGATCTTCAGCCCGTCGATGCCGACGACCGTGTGGCCGTCGTTCATCAGGTGATGCGCAAGATTGAAGCCCGCGGGACCGAGGCCCACCACCAGCACGGTGCGCCCCGTGGAGGGACGCGGAACCGGGCGGCGCAGGTTGAGGGGATTCCAGCGCGTCAGCAGCGAGTAGATCTCGAAGCCCCACGGCAGGCCCAGCACGTCCTTCAGGGTACGGGTCTCGATCTGCGGGATGTCGACCGGTTCCTGCTTCTGGTAGATGCAGGCCTTCATGCAATCGTTGCAGATGCGGTGGCCGGTCGCCGCCAGCAGCGGATTGTCGACCGCGGCTATCGCCAGCGCGCCGATGGAGAATCCCTCGCTCTTCAGCAGGTTCATCTCCGAGATCTTCTCCTCGAGCGGACAGCCCGCGAGCGTCACGCCGAACGGCGACTTCTGGAAGGCGCCGGTCTTGCGATCCCTGAGGCCGCGCGAGCAGCTGTCCTTGCCCTGGTTGTGGCACCAGATGCAGTAGTTGGCATGGTCGAGGGCGCGCACGAGATCGAAGCCCTGGTCGGTGAGGGCAAAGCCCTCGCGATGGCGCAGCATCGGCCGCGGCAGCTTCATGCGCGTCACGCCGTCGACGATCTCGGTCTCGATCGGCACGAGGTGCTCGAAGTCGAGCTTGTGCGGCACCTTAAACAGCGGCCCGTCCTGGTGCCGGCGCTTGCCCTCTGGATGGTGCAGCGCCCAGGCCGCATAGCGCGTCAGGGCCTCGACCTCGGGCGTCGGCGTCTCGACCTTGAACTCCGCCCCGATCGCGTCGCGAACGGCCAGCGCGAAGGCCAGTTCCCAGGCTTCGAGCCCGTCCTCGAAGGTGACGGGAAGGCTCACGGCGGCCGTGACGGCGGCGCCGTCCAGGGCGGCCGCGGCATCGGACTTGAGGGCGCGGGCGACATAGCGCTGCACGAACAGGCGCTTGCAGTCGTAGAGCGGCGCCAGGCGGCTGTGTCGCGCGCGCAGTTCCGCCGCTTCGCCAGCAACCCCGAAAAGTGCGGCGACGAAATCCTCGAGCGGGCGCGCCAGTTCGATCAGCAGATTGGACTCGTCCTTGGCGGCCATCGCGTCCGGCGCGGCGCGCGCCGTCATCAGGCGGGCATGGACGTCGACATTCGCGTCCTTCAGCCAGTCGACGAAGGCGGCGTCCAATCTGACCAGGCCTTCGCGATCGTAGAAGTCATTGAAGCTCGACCCGAAGGTGACCGGCGGGGCCAGCGGGGACGCAGTCATTGCGATGTTCCGGAAGGATGGATGAAAATTGTTCGTACGCGAACCGTTAAACAAGGCGGACGGCGAGCGCAAGACGACGCCGTCCTTCGCGACATTTATGCCTGATGACGGCGGCTTCCGCTTCCCCCATGTTCCGGCGGCCATGCAGCAAGTCCCCGCCTCCGTGCGCCAGTGGCTGATCGTCGTCGCCGGCATGATCTTCTTCATGATCGTGATCGGCGCGCTGACGCGGCTTACCGAATCGGGCCTGTCGATGGTCGAATGGCGGCCTGTCACCGGGTGGCTGCCGCCACTCTCGGATGCGGCATGGCAGGCCGAACTGCAGAAGTACCTGGCCTCGCCGCAGGGGCGGCTGGTGAACCGCGACTTCACGGTGCCCGAGTTCCGCGAAATCTTCTGGCTGGAGTACATCCACCGCCTGTGGGGCCGGCTGATCGGTCTCGTCTTCGCCCTGCCGCTCGCCTGGTTCTGGTGGCGCGGCGCGCTCAATGCGCATCTCAAGCCCCGCCTCCTCGCGCTTCTCGTGCTGGGCGGCCTGCAGGGCGCGATGGGCTGGGCGATGGTGGCCTCGGGTCTCGTGGACCGGCCCTCGGTCAGCCACTATCGCCTCGCCGCGCACCTTCTCCTGGCGATCGTCCTCTACGCCTACACGGTCTGGCTGATCCTCGAACTCACCCCCGGGGGCGTGCGACGCGACGACCGCAAGACGGGCCGCAAGTCGACGGCGCTGATCGCCTTCCTGCTGGTCGTGCTGGTATGGGGCGCCTTCATGGCCGGCCTGCGTGCCGGCACCGCGCACAGCACGTTCCCCGACATGTCGGGCTACTGGATCCCGCCCGGCCTGTTCGACCTCTCGCCGTGGTGGATCAACTTCTTCGAGAACGGCACGACCATCCAGTTCGTCCATCGCTGGCTGGCCAAACTCCTGGTGCTGGGCGTGCTGGTCATGGCCTGGCGTGCACCCCGCTCCGAGACACTGGCCGCGGCTGCCATTGCCTTCCTCCAGCTCGGCCTCGGCGTTGCCACGATCCTGAGCGGCGTCAGCATCCCGATCGCCACCCTGCATCAGGCCGGCGCGGTCCTGCTGCTGACGGCCCTCATCGTCGTGCGCCACCGCGCGATGCCTTCGCCGCAGCGGCCCGTCTCGGCTATTCTTAGGGGATGACCGGCAAGCCAGCCGCCGCACCCTTCCTGCTGAAACGGCCCATCGTGGTGGCGTCGTTCGCCATCGTTGTCGCGTCGGCAGCGGGCGTCGGCGCATGGGTGACGCGCTCGCCGGAAGATGCCCCGGAGGCACCGGCGATCGTGGCGGCGGTCGAACCACCAGAGCCGCGTCCACCCGCCGCACCATCGGAAACGACGGTGATGGCCGTCGTACCATCGGAAACGACTGTAGCGGCGGCTCCCGCACCTCCCTCGCCTCCCACGCCCGGTCCACCACCCACTCCCCCGGCACCGGGGCCCGCACGCACCGAACTTCTTCGCGTTCCGGCTGCCCCGACGCCCTCATCCGAGCCTTCGCCTCCTCCTCCGTCGGCGCCGCCGATGCCCAGCCGGCCGCTCGATTGGTCGGGCATGCCGGTCGGCGAGCTGAGGGATCGGGCCGACGCAGGCAGCATCGCCGCCATGGAAGAGCTGGCGCGCCGGCTGGTGCAGGGCATCGGCATGCCCAAGGACCCCCAGGTCGGCGCGGGCTGGCTGATGCGCGCCGCACAGTCGGGCTCCGCGCAATCGGCCTTCAACGTCGCGGTGATGTACGAGCGCGGCTTCATGCTGGAGCGCAATTTTGCCAAGGCCATCGAATGGTATCGCAGGGCCGTCGAAGCTGATCTGGCGATCGCCAAGCACAACCTCGCCCTGATGCTGCGCGACGGCAAGGGTGCGGCGCGCAACGGCAAGGAGGCGATCGAGCTCCTGCAGTCGGCCGCGCGCCAGGGCATGGCGGCGTCGATGTTCAGCCTGGGCGAGATCTACGAGCGCGGCGAAGCGGTGCCGAAGGATGCGCCGACGGCGATGGCCTGGTTCGCGATCGCCGCCGAGTTCGAACGGCAAGCGAACAAGGGAGCCGAGACGGCACTGTCCAAGACTTCGGCGACGCGCGCGCAGGCCTTGCAACGCGGTTTGACGGAGGAAGAGCTGGAGAAGGCCGAGCAGATCGGTCAGGGCG
>CAIYWM010000569.1 GCA_903929895.1 uncultured Alphaproteobacteria bacterium | reverse complement strand
GGCTGCCGTTCGGGATGCCGACATCATCTCCTGCGCCACGCTCGCCACGACTCCCCTGGTCGAGGGTGACTGGTTGCGCGAGGGGCAGCATGTCGACCTCGTGGGCGCCTTCACGCCGCAGATGCGCGAGAGCGACGATCGGGCCGTGCAGCGGGCCCGCCTCTATGTCGATACCCGTGCCGGCGCGCTGAAGGAGGGCGGCGACATCGTCCAGCCGATCGCCAGCGGCGCCATCGGGGAGTCCGACGTGCTCGCCGACCTGTTCGAGCTGGCGCGTGGACTGCGGACCGGCCGTGCGGCCGGTGACACCAGTTCGATCACGCTGTTCAAGTCGGTCGGCGCGGCGCTCGAGGATCTTGCCGCCGCCGAACTGGCCGTGGAAATGGCCGGCGAAGCTACGGCTCGATAAGCGCGCCCGACGTCTTCAGGGCTTCGATGTCGATGGCGCTGACGCCGGCCTCGGCCAGCACGGCGCGCGAGTCCTGTCCTTGCAGGGGCGCCATGGTGCGGATGGCGGGCGGTGTCCGGCTCATGGTCATCGGCGGCTCGACCATCATGATCTCGCCCTCCGACGGGTGCGGATACTTCTTGAAGAGCTTGCGCCAGACGAGGTGCGGATCCTCGAAAAGGTCGGCGGGCTTCGACACCGGGGCGTTCGGGATTTGCGCCTGGTCGAGCAGCCTGACCCATTCGGCCGTGGTCTTCGAGGGCGCGAGCGCCTCGACCATGGCGTACATGTCGCCGATGTGCATCGAGCGGGCGTTCATGGTCGAATAGCGCGGGTCCTGCAGCACCTCCGACCGGCCGATCAGCTCGAAGAAGTTGCGCCAGTGCTTGTCGTTGTAGGGAAGGATCGCCATCCAGCCGTCCAGGGTACGATAGGGCTTGCGGGTGCGGGCGAGCAGGCGGGTGTAGCCGACCTCGCCCTCGTCGCTGAAGGTCCGCTCCCACAGATGCTCGACCATCAGCCAGGCCGACATGGTCTCGAACATCGGCACCTCGACGAACTGACCCTCGCCGGTCCGCTGTCGATGCATCAGGGCCGAAAGGGTCGAAAAGGCGAAGGTGAGCCCCACCGTCTTGTCGGCAATGATGGTCGGAGGATAGCGCGGGACATCGTCGCCGGCGGCGCGGCCCATCAGGTCGGCGATACCGAAGCGGGCCTGGATGGCATCGTCGTACGCCGGCAGTTTTCCGTAAGGACCCTCTGCCGAATAGCCATAGGCGCCGACATAGACGATGTCGGGCTTCACCTTGCGGATCTCCTCGTAGCCCAGACCCAGTGCCTCGATGGCCTGGGGGCGCAAGGCATGGACGAAGGCATCGGCGGTCGCCACGACCTTGAGCAGGGCGGCACGCGCGTCCTTGTTCTTGAGGTCTAGGCAGAGCTAGCGCTTGTTGCGTTTCACATACAGGTAGGTCGGTCCCATGCCCGGGGTCTTGCCGGGCTTGCCGATGTGACGCACCGCATCGCCTTCCGGTGCTTCGACCTTGATGACGTCGGCGCCCTGGTCGGCCAGCAGCATCGTGCCATAGGGGCCGAGGATGATGTTGGTGAGGTCGACGATCCTGATGCCTTCGAGCGCGCCGGGCATGGTCTTGTCCTGTGTGATGGCTGTGTCGGATCACACTGCCATCGCCTTGCCCACGCGTCATCGTCCTTGCCATTGCGTCGCAGAACTCCGGCGGAAATCCTTGAAGGCGCGAGGATAATGCCGGGCAGCCGGGAAGAGCTCCCCAATAATCGAGCCGACAGGTTGCAACAGGTCGAGCAATGCGCGCCTTCCGATTCCGCGCCGCTGACTCAAGGGCTCGCGCATTCACCTTCGACAAAGAGTGTTATGTGACCGTTGTGCGACGCGCTTGGCCGGTGTAGCGAAGGGGCAGCAAGCCGGGGGGGCGATGCGAAGCAACGTTGCAAAGAAGCAGCTTGAGTCGAAGACTGCGTCGACTGCGGCATCCAGGCCCTATCGCATCGAAGATCAGATCGGCTACCTGCTGCGACGCGCCCATCAGCGCGCGAGTGCCATCTTCCAGACCGGTATCGGCGATCCCAATATCACGCCGACCCAGTATTCGAGCCTGGCGAAGCTCGACGAGTATACCGAGCTGTCGCAGAACCTGCTGGGCCGTCTCGTCGGCATGGACAAGGCCACGATGCAGGGCGTGGTGCGCCGGTTGAAGGAACGCGGCCTCGTCGATTCACGGCCCGACCCGGGCGATGCGCGCCGCACACTGCTCAGCCTGACGACCGAGGGGCAGCGGCTGGTCAACCGGCTGCTGGTGAACGGTCCGGCGGTTTCGCGCGAGACCCTGAAGCCGCTCAATGCCCAGGAGCAGAAGCAGCTCCTCGATCTTCTGTCGCGGATCATCTGAATCCGACTCATTCGTTTGACTCGCACGTGGCCTGTGTCATCGTACGTACACGAACGATATGGGCGACTATCTCCGACCCCGTGGCCTTGAAGAGGCGCTCCAGGCACTGACCCGGCCTTTCACGGTGCTGGCCGGTGGCACCGACTTCTATCCGGCGCGGGTCGGCCGTGCCGTCACCGAAGACGTGCTCGACATCGCGGGAATCGCCGCTCTGCGCGGTATTTCCGAGACACCCGCCGGCTGGCGGCTGGGCGCCACCACGACGTGGAGCGAACTGGTTGAAGTGGACCTGCCGCCGCTGTTCGATGGGCTGAAGCAGGCGGCGCGCGAGGTCGGCGGCCGTCAGATCCAGAATAGCGGAACGATCGCGGGGAACATCTGCAACGCCTCGCCCGCGGCCGATGGCGTGCCGGCCCTGCTGGCACTCGACGCGGAGGTCGAGCTCGCGAGCCGCGAAGGCGCGCGTCGGCTCCCGCTCGCCTCCTTCATCACCGGTGTCCGTATGACGGCGCGGCAGCCCGGCGAGCTGGTCGTGGCGCTCCATGTACCGCGCCCGCAAGCCGAGGCGAGGAGCGCCTTCCTGAAGCTCGGGGCGCGGCGCTACCTCGTGATCTCGATCGCCATGGCTTCGACCTTGGTCGAAGTCGAGGACGGAAAGGTCAAGGCGGCGCGCGTTGCCGTGGGGGCCTGCTCTCCCGTTGCGCAACGCTTGCCGGCCCTGGAGCAGGCGCTGGTTGGCGCGGCGGTCGATGCGCGTCTCGGCCAACGGGTCGCTCCATCCCATCTGGCGCCGCTGTCGCCGATCGACGATGTGCGCGGCAGTGCAGGCTATCGCCGCGAGGTGGCCATGGTCCTGCTGCGCCGGCTGTTGTCGAAGGTCGCCGCATGAAGCTCGAATTCACACTCAACGGACGCGCAGCAAGCTGGGACGGCGCGCCGGTCACGCGACTGGCGTCGGCCCTGCGCGATGACCTCGGCGTTACCGGGACCAAGATTGGCTGCGATGCGGGCGATTGCGGCGCCTGCACGGTTCTGCTCGATGGCCGCCAGGTCTGCTCCTGTCTCGTCGCCATGGGCCAGATCGAGGGAAGGAGCGTCGAGACGGTCGAAGGTCTTGAAGCCGGCCCGGACACGATGGCCGCGCTCCAGCAATCGTTTCTCGATCATGGCGCCGCCCAGTGCGGCATCTGCACGCCCGGCATGCTGATGGCCGCGCAGGAACTCGTGCGCCGGAAAACCAAGCCGAGCCGGGCCGAGGTCGAGGATTTCCTGGGGGGCGTGCTCTGCCGCTGTACCGGCTACGGCAAGATCGTCGATGCGGTGATGGATGTCGTCGCGCCGGCGCCCGCGACCGCACCGGCGGCCGGTGGAGCCGTCGGGTCGCGAATCGTGCGGGTCGACGGTCCGGCCAAGGTCACGGGCCGCGACCTGTTCGGTGCCGATGCCATTCCCAAGGACGCACTCTGGATCCGCGTCATCCGCTCGCCGCACGCACGGGCACGCTTCGAACTGGGCGATCTCGAACCGCTGCGCCGGCGTCTCGCGGCGGTGCTGACGGCGGCGGACGTGCCGTTCAACGGCTACGGCATCTATCCCGATATCAAGGATCAGCCGGTCCTCGCGGACGGACAGGTCCGCTATCGCGGCGAGGCCGTCGTGGCACTGGTCGGCGAACACGCCGAGGTGCTGGCGATCCGTGACGATGAGGTGCCGATCACCTGGATGCCCGCGCCGCCCCTGTTCGGCGTCGATGCCGCGATGGCGGAGGATGCGGCGCTGGTGCAGGCCGACAGACCGGGCAACCTGCTGCTGAAGGGCGGGGTGAAGCGTGGCGATGCGATGGCCGCGTTCGAGGATTGCGCCGCCGTGGCCGAAGGCACGTTCGAGACGGCGTTCGTCGAGCATGCCTACATCGAACCCGAGGCCGGCTGGGCGCGCCGGGTCGGCGACCGGATCGAGATCCACGCCACCACCCAGACGCCCTATATGGACCGCGACGAGATCGCCAACCTGATGCGACTGAAGCCGGAGGCCGTGCGCATCGTGCCGACCGCCTGCGGCGGCGGCTTCGGTGGCAAGCTCGACCTGTCGGTGCAGCCGCTGATCGCCATCGCGGCCTGGACGCTGGGGCGCCCCGTGGCGCTGGCCTACACGCGACCCGAAAGCATGGCGGCCAGCACCAAGCGTCATCCGGCACGCGTGAGCGCGCGGTTCGGCTGCGATGCCAACGGCAAGCTGCTTGCCTGCGACGTGACTGCCCTCTTTGACACCGGCGCCTACGCATCCTGGGGCCCGACCGTCGCCAACCGGGTGCCGGTGCATGCAATGGGCCCTTACGCCATTCCCAACGTGCGGACCTGGGGCGAGGCCTATTTCACCAACGGACCGCCGGCCGGTGCCTTCCGGGGCTTCGGCGTGCCGCAGGCCGCCATCGCCCACGAGGCGATGATGGATGAACTCGCAGACAGGCTGGGCATCGATCGGCTGGAGTTCCGACATCGCAATGCCTTGCGCGCCGGAGACACGACGGCGACTGGCCAGCCGCTCGCCCATTCCGCCGGGCTCGCGCAGTGCCTCGACGCGCTGCGACCGCATTGGCGAAAGGCGCACGAGGAAATTGCGGCGTTCAACGCGACGGGCGGTGTGCGCCGCCGCGGCATCGGCATCGGCTGCATGTGGTACGGGATCGGCAATACTTCGATGTCCAATCCCTCACGCATGCGCGTGGGTCTATCGCCGGCCGGGACGCTGACGCTCTACAGCGGCGCGCTCGACATCGGACAGGGCAGCAACACCATCATGGTACAGATCGCCGCCGATGCGGTGGGGCTGCCGGCCGATCAGTTCACGCTGGTGACGGGCGACACCGATCTCACCGCCGATGCCGGCAAGACCTCAGCCTCGCGCCAGACTTTCGTGTCGGGCAAGGCGGCGGAGAAGGCGGGACAGGATCTGCGCCAGCAGATCCTGCGGCTGGCCAATGCCGGTCCCGACGCGATCCTGTCGCTCGAAGGTGCAACACTTTCCGTGCGCGATGGCGGCGAGGTCCGGACGATCGATCTCGCCACATCAGGGCCGCTGATGGGCGAGGGGGTGTTCGACCCGCCGACCACGCCGCTCGATGCCGACGGGCAGGGCGTGCCCTATGCGACCTATGCTTTCGCCGCGCAACTGGCCGAGGTCGAGGTCGATGTCGAACTGGGCACGGTGAAGGTCTTGCGCATCGTGGCCGCGCACGATGTCGGCCGGGCGATCAACCCGACCCTCGTGGAGGGTCAGATCCAGGGCGGCGTGGCGCAGGGGCTGGGTCTCGCGCTGATGGAGGAATACCTGCCCGGACGCACCGAGAACCTGCACGACTATCTCATCCCGACCGTGGGCGACGTGCCGGAGATCGAGTGCCTCCTGATCGAGGATCGCGAGCCGCTCGGTCCCTCGGGCGCCAAGGGTATTGGCGAGCCCGCGCTGGTGCCGACGGCGCCGGCCATCCTGGGCGCGGTCCATCACGCGACCGGCGTGCGCGTCCAGCGCGTCCCGCTGCTGCCGCATCGCCTGCGCGAGGCCATCGTCGCCCTGGAAAGGAAGCGAGCATGAGCGACGACATCTCGCTCTCGGAGGCCGAACGCAGCGCCGGCATCGT
>CAIYWM010000568.1 GCA_903929895.1 uncultured Alphaproteobacteria bacterium | reverse complement strand
GATCAGGCGATGGCCGAAACTCTCCTTGATGCCCTTGCGCGGATCGGAGATGCCGGCAAAGGCATTGAACTCGGCGGCCGACAGCGTGGTCGGTACGGCAATCATGCGGATCGCATCGGCCGGCGGCCTGATCGCCTCCGACGGCGGCGCGGCGCCTTCCTTCGGTTTACCGGCGCGATAGGCATCCAGGTCGTCGACCGTCTTCACGTTCTGCCAGAGCGCGATCAGGATCGTCTTGGTGGCATCGATCACAGAACCGCCACCGACCGCCACGATCAGATCGGCACCGGCCTTGCGCGCCATCTCAGCACCCTCGACGACGCAAGGCCGCGGCGAGTGCGCGGTAATGCCAGCGTAGGTACCGGCGTGCAGCTCGCCGAGATCGTCGATCACCGACGCCAGCAGCGCGCTCTGCGCCACCGACTTCGATGTCGTGATGAAGACCTTCTTCGCGCCCAGCCGTTCGGCCTCGGCGCGCAACGCGATGCCCGCCGGCTTGCCGTAGACCACGCGCTCGATGTCCTGATGTCCGTGGATGCCGTTCAGCATGTCCAACTCCTCCATCCTCATCCTGAGGAGGCGCGCCAGCGCCGTCTCGAAGGATGGGCAACGACAAGACTGTCGCTCACCCTTCGAGACGCGCCCGTTGGCCGCTCCTCAGGGTGAGGTGGTGTGCTTAACTCAAGTGCCGACGGTAAAGTGCCAGCATGCGTTCGTAGTGTTTCTCGCGGGCGGCCTCGTTGAGGTTGCCGCGGTCTGAGAAGGCGTAGCCGTGATGCGTCCCCGTCTCGGTCTCGACTCGCGAGGGAAACGGCGCGGAGGCGAGCAGCTTCTCGAATTTGGCCACATCGGACAGAGGCACGTAGGTGTCGTGCTCGGCGAAGGCGTAGTAGCCCTCAGCCGTGATCTCGCCCAGCATCAGGTGCGGCGAGTCGGGCTTGTCCGTGATCAGCCGCGTTCCGTAATAGGAGGCGAAGCAGCCGATCCGGTCGGGATGCGCCGCCGCCGCCGCGGTGACGAAAGCGCCGCTCATGCAGTAGCCGACCAGCCCGACCTTGCCGGGCTTGGCATCGGGCAGTGCCGGCAACACGTCGAGCACCGCGCCGGTGTCGGCCGCCACCTTGGCGTTGGAGATCGACTCCATCAGGCCGAACATGCGCTTCAGGTTGGCCTCGCCATCGGGATGGTTGCGGGTCGGTCCGCAGACGAATTCACGCGTCGAGCGGTAGTAGAGATTGGGCAGCAGGACATAATAGCCGGACTGCGAAATCCGGCGGCAGATTTCCCGCAGTCCCTCGCGTACGCCCGGCGCATCCATCAGCATGATGACGACCGGCAGCGGCCCGCCATCGTCGGGCCGCAGGGTGTAGGTGTTCATGGCGCCATCTTGCGTGGCGATATCCAGCTCGCGTTCGATCATGGCCGGACGGTACCGGGCCTCAGGCCCATGGTCTATAACCGCGCCTCCTGTTTGAATGCGAGGAGTGGAACGAGATGGCGGTGGCAAGCGGGGGCGCACTCGAGGGCCTGAAGGTGATCGACCTGTCGCGTGTGCTGGGAGGCCCCTATTGCGGCCAGATGCTGGCCGACCACGGCGCCGATGTGATCAAGATCGAACCGCCGCAGGGCGACGAGACCCGCACCTGGGGCCCTCCGTTCGACGCCGAGGGCATCTCGGCCTACTTCGCCGGCATCAACCGCAACAAGCGCACGATCGCGCTGGACCTCTCCAAGCCGGAGGGCCGCGACGTCCTGCTGAAGCTGCTCGAGACGGCCGACGTGCTGATCGACAACTTCAAGACCGGCACGATGGAGAAGTGGGGCATCGGCTATCACGACGTGCTGGCCGCAAAGTTCCCACGGCTGGTCCACGCCCGCGTCTCGGGCTTCGGCGCCGACGGGCCGTTGGGCGGCTTCCCGGGCTACGACGCCATGGTGCAAGCCTCGGCCGGCCTGGTCTCGGTCAACGGCTCGCCCGAGGGCGGCCAGGTTCGCATCGGCGTGCCGGTGGTCGACCTCTCGACCGGCATGAACGCGACGATCGGCATTATGATGGCGCTGTACGAGCGCAACCGTTCGGGCAAGGGCCAATTCGTCGATGCGACGCTCTACGACAGCGCCATCGCGCTGCACCAGCCGCACGCGCCAAACTATTTCATGGCAGGCCTCAAGCCCAAGCTCGTCGGCAACAGCCATGCGAGCCTGGTGCCCTACTCCAACTTCCCGACGAAGACCCGCAACATCGTGGTCGGCGCCGGCAATGACGGGCAGTTCGCCAAGCTGACGAAGATGCTGGGCAAGCCGGAACTGGCCGACGATCCGCGCTTCAAGACCAACAAGGAGCGCGTCGCCCATCGCGCCGAGCTGGAGGCCGAGCTGCGCGCCCTGCTGAAGGACCGCGATGCCAACGAGTTGTCACAGGAGCTGATGCGGGGCGGCGTGCCGTCGGCCGCCGTGCTTGAGGTCTCCGACGTGATGGAAGCGCCGCACACCAAGCATCGCGGCATGGTGTGGGAGAAGGACGGCTGGCGGAATGTCGGCAATCCCGTGAAGCTCTCCCGCACCCCGCCCAAGGTGCGCACCAAGCCCAAGAAGTTCGGTACCGACACGCGCGCCGTGCTTCAGGAAGCCGGCTATTCCGCCGCCGAGATCGACAAGCTCGTCGCCTCCGGGATCGCGCTGACCGAGATCAAGAAGTAGGAGAAAGACGATGTTCCAACCCGACCTGCTCAAGGGCAAGCGCATCCTGGTCACCGGCGGCGGCACCGGCCTCGGCCGCTCGATGGCGCACCGCTATCTCGAACTGGGCGCCAACGTGATCATCTGCGGCCGCCGCGAGGACGTGCTGAAGGAGACTGCGGCCGAGCTCGCGAAGGAAACCGGCGGCGAGATCGAGACGGTGGGCTGCGACGTGCGCATTCCCGACGCCGTCGAGGCGATGATGGACAAGATCTGGGAAAAGCGCCCGCTCGACATCCTCGTCAACAACGCCGCCGGCCAGATCCTCGCCCAAACCCACAAGATGTCCTCGCGGGCGATCGACGCCGTGCTGGGCATCGTGCTGCACGGTTCGGCCTACTGCACCGTCGCGGCCGGCCGCCGCTGGATCGATGCCGGCGAACGCAACAAGGTCGTGATGTCGATCCTCACCGTCTCGTCGCTGACCGGCGCGCCCTTCACCGTTCCCTCGGCGATGGCCAAGGCGGGCGTGCTGGCGATGACCAAGAGCCTCGCCGTCGAATGGGGTCCGAAGGGCATCCGCACCTGCGCGATCGTGCCCGGCCCCTTCCCGACCGAAGGAGCCTGGAGCCGCCTGATGCCCAAGGAGCGCGGCGGGCAGGACGACATGATCAAGGCGATCCCGATGCGCCGCACCGGTGAGCATATCGAGCTGGCCAACCTCGCCGCCTTCCTGGTGAGCGACGGCGCGGCCTACATCAACGGCGATGCGATCGTCATCGACGGCGGCAAGATGCTGCAGTCGGGCGGCGGCGGCGCCAACACCTCGGCCATGCTCGACTGGACAGACGAGCAGTGGGACGCGCTCCGTCCGAAGAAGAAGTAGTCAGGGTGCGGGAGCTGGAACGTCGACTGGGTCGACCTTCCGGCCCGCCGCAATCCAGGCGACCAGCAGGTCGTAGAAGACCGACAGCACCACCGGGCCGACGAACAGGCCGATGAGGCCGCCGGCCAGGGTGCCGCAGATGACACCGGCCACGATCACTGCCATGGGCGTCGGCAATCCTCGCGCCATCAGGATCGGTCGCAGAACATTGTCGACCAGCAGCAACGGCAGCGTATAGGCCGTGAACAGGCCGGCATGCAGGGCCGGCAGATACATCCACGTCCAGATGATCACCGGGATCATGATGATGTTGGGCCCGACCTGCACGATCGCCAGCACCAGGCAGACGAAGGTGATGGCGCCGGCGAAGGGAACGCCCGCCACCAGCATGCCGATCGCCAGAAGCACCGACTGCAGGAGTGCGATGCCGATCACGCCTTGCGACACGTTGCGGATAGTCGAGCCCGCGATCTCCAGGAAGTGCCGGCCGCGCGTCTCGGCCACCCGCACCGCGAGGCCGCGCAGCGTTCCCGTCAACTCATTGGAATAGGCCAGGAGGACCCCTGCCACGACGATGGCACCGGCGAACTGCAGGACCCCCAGGAAGACGCCCGCCGCGATGCCGCCCATCCAGCGACCGACCGAGGCCAGTTGGCCGACATGGGCCGTCACGAGGGCTCGCGCATCGTTTGAGGCGGTCAGCCAGAAGTCGTAGACCCGCGCTCCGACCATCGGCCAGTCCTTCACCGATTCAGGCGGCGGCGGCACGACATGCTCGCCGCGCAGGAGCATCCGGGCATACTCGTCGAGGCTTCCCACGGCGGACGCCGCGAGGAGGACGGCCGGCGTCAGCAGCAGCACGAGCATCAGGATCGAGAACAGCGCGGCAGCGACCCCATCCCGCAGGTGCAGCCGGCGGCGGGCCATGTCGAACAGGGGATAGACGGCGACCGACAGGATGATGGCCCACATCAGGAGCGCCGCCACCGGCTCCAGCAGGAGCAGGCTCACATAGATGACCGTGGCGATCAGCCCGAGGCGGATCGCGACATCGATCGTGAATCGCGTGATATCGGCCCTGCCCTTTTCCGTCTCGATCATCGCCGTCTCCGCCGCGCCGTGGTGGATACGGTTATCGCATGGCGGCCGGCCCGTGTACCGCGGGTACACCACGATGACAGTAGCGGGATGGCCCACCCGTCAGGGCATGACGATTCACACATGCCGAGGCGAGATTGCCCCTGTCATCCGCATGGCAGTGCGCTACGCTTGCATGACAGCGAGTGCGCGGGGAGATCAGCGGAAATGGCCGAGTACGACTACATCATCGTTGGCGCGGGTTCGGCGGGCGGGGCCCTGGCGGCACGGCTCACGGAAGTGCCGACCAACAAGGTGCTCCTGCTCGAAGCCGGCGCGGCCAGCCATCCCTACTCCCGCATGCCGCTGTCGTTCGGCCTGCTGATCGACAACCCGGCCGCCAACTGGCTCTACCAATCGGAGCCCGAGCCGGGCACGGCCAACCGGGTGATCCCGGTGCCGCGCGGAAAAGTGCTCGGCGGCTCCAGCTCGATCAACGGCCTGGTCTGGGTGCGTGGCCAGCCGCTCGACTTCGACACCTGGGCGCAGATGGGCTGCCGCGGCTGGAGCTGGCGCGACGTGGCGCCACTCTTCACCCGCATGGAGAACTTCGTCGACGGTGACGGCTCGAACGGCCGCGGCACCGACGGACCGCTCAAGGTCTCGACCGTCCCCGACCAGAACCCGCTCTACGACGCGCTGTTCGAGGCGTCGAAGGCCGCCGGCTTCAAGACCAACCCGGACTACAACAGCGAGGACCAGGAAGGCGTCGTGAAGACGCAGACCTCGATCTACAAGGGCCGGCGCATGAGCGTGGCGCACTGCTACATCGAGCCGGCGATGAAGCGTCCCAATCTGCACGTCGTCACCAACGCCCACACGCTGCGTGTCCTGCTCGAGGGCAAGCGCTGCATCGGCGTCGAGTACGAGAAGGACGGCAAGGCGGTACAGGCCCGCGCGAAGGAGACGATCCTGTCGGCCGGCGGTGTCGCCAGCCCGCAGATCCTCGAACTCTCGGGCATCGGCCAGCCGGAGCTGCTGAAGAAGCACGGCATCGAGGTGAAGCACGAGCTGAAGGCGGTCGGCGAGAATTTCCGCGACCACATCAACGCCCGCATCATCTGGCGCCTGAAGGTGGCCAGCGTTTCCTACAATCACATGGCGCGCGGCATCGGCGCCGTGACGCAGATGATGAAGTACCTCGCCACCGGCGGCGGCTTCATGAGCCTGCCCTCGGCCCCGCTGCTGGGCTTCCTGAAGACGCGGCCGGAGCTCGAGACGCCGGACGTGCAGATGCATCTCGTGCCCTACTCGATCAAGGACCCGAAGACGCGCAAGCTGCAGGACTTCCCGTCAATGACGATCGCCTGCTACCAGCTGCGGCCCGAGAGCCTGGGCTCGATCCACATCCGCTCGGCCGATCCCAAGGCGCATCCGGCCATCCGCTTCAATTTCCTGGCTGACAGGATCGACCAGGACGCGATGACAGCGGGCTTCCGCATGATGCGCCGCATCGTCGACGCAAAGCCGATGGATCCCTACCGCGACGAGGAATTCTCGCCGGGCCCCTCGGTACAATCCGACGAGGAGATCCTCACCTGGATCCGCAACAACTCGCAGACCGCCTATCACCCGATCGGCACCTGCCGCATGGGCCCCGAGGGCCCGAACACCGTGGTCGACGACAAGCTCCGCGTGCACGGCATCCAGGGCCTGCGCGTCGCCGACGCCTCGATCTTCCCGACCATGCCCTCGGGCAACACCAACGCGCCGTCGATCATGGTCGGCGAGAAGATGGCTGATATTCTTAAGGGCGCTGCCTGAGCAAGCTCTGTCGTCCTGAGCGCCAGCGAAGGACCTTGCGGAGCGACCGGAGGACTCCGTTGCGGGCGCGAGATCCTTCGCTTCGCTCAGGATGACAAAAGACTAAACGACGACCGGCTTGCCGCTGATGAGAGCAGTGCCGGTCATGGCGGCGACCAGCTTGCCGTCGCCGCGCACGACATCGATGCGATAATTCGAGGCCTTGCTGGAGCGCGAGATCTCGACCGCCGTGGCGGTCAGCACGTCGCCCAGCCGCACGGCGACGCTGTACACGATGTGCGCGTCGATGCTGCCCGAGACGACGCCCTGCGAATTGCAGGCATAGCCGAAGGCGGCATCGGCCAGGGTGAAGGTCAGGCCGCCATGGCCGACGCCGTTGAAATTGAGGTGGCGCTCCTCGATCGTGACGCGCGTCACGGCGCGCCCAAGCGAGGCCTCGACGAACTCGATGCCAAGGCCGCGGGTGAAGGCATCCCGCCGGGCCAGAGCCGAGACGTCGATCATTCCGCGGCCTGCCGCAGCGGTGGCGTCGCCACCGCGATGGCGGCCAGCGTCTTCGAGAGCGATTGCCCCTCCGGATCGGCCAACGCCGCGACCCGGGCATTGGCGACGGCATCGGCAGCGGCGCGCGGCGTCATGCGTCCAGCCAGGGCCGGCGCGATCACCTCGTCGGCGATGCGGCGATAGTTGTCGAGGCCGCGCTTGTGGGTGTCGCCGTAGCCCTTGATGAGGCGTGCCGATTCCGCGATCTCACGCGCGAGGTCCAGCCCCAGCGGCGCGGCGGCACGGATCTGGCCCAGCCAGCGCTCGATCCCGGCCTGCTCCTCGACATAGCGGGAGGTACGTGGCCGCCACCAGCGCAGGCCGGCGACGAGGCGCAGCCGCGCGAAGCCCAGGATCGTGGTGGTGCGCACGTGCATGGAGAAGTAGGTCTTGCCGAGGCGATCAGTGCGCTGGCCCCAATCCATAAGTCGCCGCGCCAGCGCCGGCGGCAGGACCGCAGCGATCTCCTCGATCCCCGGCTTGAAATGCTCGGTGATCTCCAGCGGCTCCTGCTCCTTGGCACGGACTTCGGCCCGCACGCGCGCCAGGCGATCGGCCGAGGTCTTGGCCTGGGCCACGCGGATCACGTCCTCGAAGGACATGCGCACGGCGAGATGCCGCGCCACGTCGCGCAGCAGATCGGCCGAGCCCAGCGCCTGGATCGTGTCGAGCCGGTCGAGGTAAAGCGCGGCGTAGCGCCGGTCCTGGTACGCTGTGAGGCGGCGGATGCCCTCCTCCACGACGTCGAGGCTGGCGGCCGGGTAAGCCCGGCGGGCGCGTTCGATCAGATCCTCGGCGCCCTGCACTGCCGTCTGTCGCTTGCGATGCCCGCGCACCGCCTGCTCTAGTTCGCCTCTGGCGTGACCGCGCCCGAAGACGAAGGCCGCGAGGTTGGTGTCGACCGACTTGCCCGCGTGGCGGATCGCGGCCTCGAAGGCACTGTCGGGAATGGGCAGCCTGCCCGAGCCGGCCAGTGCGCCGAGCAGCACCGCGTTGAGCACGCCACCGGACTCCTCGGCCGCCTGGTCCATGTCGAACAGGATCTGCTCGCGGCTGCGCTCCTTCACGGCCCGCAGCAACTTGCCGACGTCGAAGCTGCCGTCGCCCATCGCCATGCGCTCGCCGATCGCCAGCACGCGATGGGTCGAAGCGATCAGCGTCGTGCGGTCTGGCGTCACGAAGCCGTTGAAGATCATTCGGCCGGCTTCCAGCAGCTCGGTCGCCAGCGCGACATCGACCTCCCCGATCGCAGGGTTGAGGGCCAGTACCGACGAAGGCGCGGCGCCGACCGGCATGACCTCGACATAATAGGTCGTGGCACCTGTGCGCTGCGCGACGCCCGGAATCTGCGTCGCCTGAACGCCCAGCCCACGGCTCTGCGCCGCCGCCACGATCCAGTCGCAGAGCACGCCGCCGCCATCGCCGCCCAGCGCACCGATCAGGAT
>CAIYWM010000567.1 GCA_903929895.1 uncultured Alphaproteobacteria bacterium | reverse complement strand
TGCCACGAAGCGCTGCGAGGCCCCTCCGGCGATATCAGCCGAAGCGGTCGGCGTCAGTGGCTCGGGCGTGTAGCCCGAAGCCTCGGGCTTGTCGGGCTGCCGGAAATCCGGACCCGAGGTGCAGCCTGCGATTACGATGATTGTAAGGGTGACGAGCAGCTGAATCGACGGCTTAACCTTACCACCACGCTCAGAAGTATCGCCGGGGAAGCCGGTATGGCGAAGATTTGTACAATCGAGCGCCGGCCAAGTCTGTAAAGGAGCATATACCAACTATTTTTCCAGCTCTCGACCCGAAAGCCCGACCGGCGGCAGGGCGGGCATGTTGATACCGGTCGTGAGCGCCGTCGGTTCGCTCGGGAGTGCCTGTCGCGAGGCCTTCGGCCCACCGGCGGGAGACGGCTGTGCCGCGCTCGGCTGCTGTGCACCGGCAGGAGTTGCAACGGCAGCCGGCGCGCCGGATTCCCAGGGGCCCAGGATCAGCGGTAGGCCGTCCTTGCCGCTGCCGATCACCACGATCTTGGCATTGGGGGAATCGGCCAGCTTCAGTGTGGCGTCGATGCCCTTCCAGCGCAGGTAGTTTTCGGAGATGCCTCCCGACACGGTGTCCTGGAAGGCCCGGATGCCCTGGGCCTCGATTGCCTTGCGCTTGGCCTCCTGCTCCTCGCGCTGAAGGATGTAGACATACTGCTCGGCGAGTTGGCGTTGCGTCAGCTTGGCCTCGATCGAATCCTGCAGCGACTTGGGCAGGCTGATCTGGCTGAACCAGAAATCGTCGATGATGACCTCGGGGCGCTCGTCCTTGATGCCGTCGATGAGATGGTCGACAGCCATTTTGAAGTGCTCCAGCACGCCGCGCTCGACCTCGCTCCGCTTCGTCGCGTAGATCTCCTCGAGCGTGAACTTGCCACCCTCGAGGCGGGCGATGGCTCCGACCAACGGCATGATTAGATTGTCGGCAAAACCGGGGCCGGCATACTTCGTGATCACGCCGAGGCCTAGCGGGTTGGCGCGGAACATCATCGTTCCGTCGACCTCGATCTTCAGTCCTTCCTTGGTCAGGATCTCGAAGGTCTTGGTCCGCTGCTGGAGACGCAGGTCATAGATGTAGATGCGGTCCCACGGGAAGATCATCTTGGTGCCTTCGCCGTAATGAAAGTTGAGCATCGTCCCGCCGAAGAAGCGCAGCCAAAGCGCGCCACCGTGACCGGCGGGGATCGTGATGAAGATGCTCTTGAAAAAGAACAGCAGGAAGAAGATCGCGAGCAGAAACGTGGCCGCAGTCGCGATGAAATGCCGGTCGATCCACGTCTCGACCCTCCCCGCCGTGCGCTCACTCATGGCTGGCTCTATATTCCGTCAGCCGGCCTTCATCCATGATGAGATGCCGGGTCGCTCGGTCGAAGTAGCGGTCGTCGTGTGTCACCGCAACCACGGTCTTGCCGCGGGCGCGCAGCGCCGGGAGTATCTCGTCGTAGAACTTTCGCCGGAAAGCCGGGTCCTGGTCGGCGGCGAACTCGTCGAACACGTAGATCGGCCGGTCTTCCAGCGCCGCGACGACGAGGGCGAGCCGCTTGCGCTGGCCGGTTGAGAGCTTGATCGTGTCGAAACGCCCGTCGTGCATGCCCGTCTTCTTCTCGATTTCCATCGTCGTCAGCCACTCGGCGACATGCTCGGCGCCGACCTCGCCCAGGCCGAACAGCCGGCGGAACAGGTGGAAGTCGGAAAACACCGTCGAATAGAGGTTCTGGCAGGCCTCGCGTTGGTCGCCGTCGACGACGCGGCCGTCGACCAGGAGCTGCCCCTGCTGCGGCAGGTATAGAGCGGTCAGGAGCTTCAGCAGGGTGGACTTGCCCGATCCATTGCCGCCGGAAATGAACAGCACGTCGCCCCGGCGCAGCGTGAGGTCGATCGGTCCGACCATGAAGCCGCTGCCATTCTCACCGTGCGTGTAGACCACCTGCCGCAACGCGACCTCGGCGAAGTCGGAGGGGTGTGCCGGCGCCGCGCCCGAACCTTGCGCCGCCCGCTCCAGCCTTCTCTCAAGGTCCAGCATGACCTCGCAGGCAGCCTGGGCGTTGGCGACCGCCGACGATGCCGCTGTCATCGAGCCGATCGGTCCGAAAAGAAATAGGATGACGGTGACGGTCTTGAGCAATTCCTGGGGTTGGGTCAGGCCGAAGCCGGGCAGCAGGAAGACCAAGGCGCCGCCGGCGGCGAGGAAGATGAGCTGGCCGAAGAGGTAGACCTCCACCAGCTTCACGTCGACATTGGTCCGCATCTCGCAGGTGCGGCGGGAGATTTCGTCTATGAATACGGCGAGGTCGGCACTGCGCCCGGCGTTGAGACGGACCTCCTTGAAGCCTTCGATGAGATCGGTGACGGAGTCGAACAGTTCGTTCTCCTGGCCGTTGACCTCGGCCAGCATGGCGCGGGCCCGGCGCAGCCGGAACATGTAGACGAGGAAGCCGAGGCCCACGATCGCTACCGTCAGGAACAGGGCGGCAATATCGAGCCAGGCCAGATAGGCGAGCGCGAAGACGACCGAGATCGCCGACTGGGCGCCGGCAAGAATCGCGGGGGCGGTGGTCGCGAGCGTCTGCGTCTGGCGGGTCAGGGCGCCGAAAATGCGCGCCGGGCCGATCTCCTCCAGCGCGTCGAGGTTGCAGCGCCGGACCCGCTCGACCTGCCTCATCCGGTAGGTGTGCAGCGACTTCTCGACCTCGGTGAGGGCGGTGATGTGGAGATAGCGCTGCGAATATATCTGCACCGCGGCGGCGGCGCCGAACAGCACGAACAGCCAGCCGAGAGCGTCGTCCTTCGAGGGATTGACGGCGCCGGAATTGAGCGTCGACAGCACGACGATCGTGCAGCCGCCCGCCACGGCAGCCATGAAGGCAAGCCTCGGCAAGGGGAGCGAACTCTGTCCCCTGAGGAAGTCGATGACAGGCCTCATTACGGCCTGGTCGCCGAGGTAATCCGCCAGGATGTCATGGCGATCAGGCTGAGGGGCGAGGCCGGCTCTCGTGGGTCATCATCAGGACCAACAGGATGAGCACCGGCGTGAAAACGAGGGAGAGGCCTGTGAACCCCACGAAGCCAATCTGCCTGTGGCGGCCAAGCCACCCTACGAGCAGCGACAGCAGGACATAGATCGCGGGGATCATCCTTCAGGCCTTCGCCGGATCGAGCGGGGCCGCGCGTGCACCCTCGAATATCTTGCGGAAGTGCTCGCGTACCTGGCCCGGCCTGAAGGTGAGGAACGTGCCGCCCGACTCGAAGTGCTGCAGGAACACCAGCCCGACCGCATAGGTCGAGGCGGCGGCGACCGCCGGCATCGTCAGGGCTCCGAGAAAGGTGCCGACGCCCGGGATCAGGCGAACCACCGGCCCGAGCAGGCCGCCCGCCACGACTTCCGACGCCGCGCCGCCGACCAGCGCGCCGACGAGGTTACGGGCGACATGCTCGGAGAATGGTACGCCGTAGACATCCGACATCTTGCGCAGCATCTGGACCTGCACGCCCATGACCATCAGCATGTCGACAATTGGGACGGGAACGATGCCGGCACCAAACGACCAGGCCGAGTAGTACTTGACCAGATCACGTGCCAGGCGCTCGCGGTCCAGTTGGCTGTCGCCCGGCGCTATGGCCGCTTCGGCGGTCCCGTCAGCCGAAGCGCTCGCGGCTTCGCTTCGATTTATCCCGATCTCGTCGGCTGACATTGGCGACTCCCACAATGCGCTAGCTTTAAGGTGATTTTCTATTATGGCGCCGTCCTCTCGGTCAAGCGCGGGGGCAACCGCATCGCTCTCGACGTCAGGTACCACCGGCCCATTGGCTTTACGGTTGCCTCGGCGTCCCATGGCGATGAGATCGAGGCGCTTTACGGCGACGGCGCCACCCTGTCCCGGCTCGACGGAATCGCAACGGCGTCGGGAACATCCGCTGCCGCCGTCCGCGCCATTCGCTAATATCTGGAGCGCTTCGCCTTCGGGCGACTGCTGTACTGGCGACGGGCTGACGGCGACGGCGTGCTGGGAACCGTCGCGGCCCCGGCGGGCCGGTACCAGCCGGAAATCGGCGAACTGCCGGCCGGGTCTCAGCGGCTCTGCCGCTTCGCGTACGTGCGGCAGGCCGACGGCGAGCCGTGCTCGAGTCGGGCAGCGCGCGCGCGTCGTCCTGAACGGCCGTGGCCTCGCCCTGCTTGCCGACGTCTTCGCGTCGTCTGCCGTCGCGGCACTCGGCAGCCTCGGGGCGGCGCTCTGGCGGCTCGGCTTTCTGGAGGCTTGCGAAACGCCCGAACCAGAGGGGCGTCGCTGCTGGGAGTTCCAGGATCTGCTGATGCACGAGGCGAGCCGCAACAATCGGGATGCCGTCCCCGTCGGCGGCACCTACCGGTTCGAGAATCGGTTTCCCGTGAGGTCAAAAAATAGAAACGGCGGAGAAACCAATGAGTTAGGCGGCGTCGGCTAGCGGTTCGTTCGGTGTGCCGGTACAATTTCACGGACGGCCGACGCCGCCATCAATTGGAATCGATGGCGCCTTCGTTCGGAATCGGTGGCCCGCTTCTTCGGAATCCGCAGGGCCGGGGGCGGTTATGGATTGGGCGCGCATCCTGGCCTACGTGACGGGGACGGTGGACCAGGAGTTGCTGGCTCGGAACGAATACCTGGCGGCCGAAAACCGCATCATGAAGGCCCAGTTGAAAGGG
>CAIYWM010000566.1 GCA_903929895.1 uncultured Alphaproteobacteria bacterium | reverse complement strand
GCGCGCCCGACGACGTGGTCGTCTCGGCGCACCGCTACGGCTGCCTGGTGTTTCACGACGTGACCTACGTGACGCACGCCACGCGCGCGCTGAAGGCCGGCGTCGACGGCCTGATCCTGGTGTGCGCCGGTGCGGGCGGCCATGCCGGCCGGCTCTCGCCCTTTGCCCTGGTGCCGGAAGTGCGCCAGTTCTACGACGGCACGATCCTGCTGTCGGGCTCGATCTCCAACGGCGCCTCGGTGCTGGCGGCCCAGGCGATGGGCGCCGACCTCGCCTATCTCGGCACGCGCTTCACCGCGAGCAAGGAAGGCAACGCCACCGACGCCAACAAGCAGTGCATCATCGATTCCAGCGGCGAGGAGATCGTCTATACGAACCTCTTCACCGGCGTGCACGGCAACTACATGAAGCGCAGCATCGCGGCCGCCGGCCTCGATCCCGACGCGCTGCCGGAAGCCGACAAGAGCAAGATGAACTTCGGCTCTGGCGGCAACATGAAGGTCAAGGCGTGGCGCGACATCTGGGGCGCCGGACAGGGCGTGGGCCAGATCCACGACGCCCCGCCCGCCGCCGAGATCGTGGCCCGCCTCAAGGCCGAGTACGACGCCGCGCGCGCGGCCCTGTTCGCCGGGGAGACGGTGCCGACGCGCCTTCAGCAGGCCGCCGAGTAAACCGGCCTGCGGCATCGCGGATGAGCACGTCCCCGCTCCGCCTCCTCGTACTGGCGCTGCTCCTCGCGCCCGGCGTCGCGTCGGCGCAGAGCGGCATCGACGGCCGCCTGAACGACCTGCAGCGCTCGATCTCAGCCCTCGCGGGCCAGATCGAGCAGCTCAAGGTCCAGGAGCGTCAGCTCGAGCAACAGCTCACGAGGATGCAGACCAGCTTCGAGCAACGCATCGAGCGGCTGGAAAAAGGCCCGGCCAAGCCCACACCCAGGACCGGCCGGTAGACGGACCGAGAGCGTGGCCCGCCACGCTCTCGTCAGCCGCCTCGATCCGCGGCGAGATTGGCGGGCCTCATCATGAGAAACGCTGCCAGTGCCACCAGCATCAGCACCCCGACCACGAGGAAGGCGAGGCCCCAGGCCATCGGCGACATGCCTCCCGCGAGATCGAGCGTCCAGCCCACCACCAGCGGCCCGACGAAGCCGCCCGCGTAGCCCAGGGTCGAGTGCACCGCGAGCGTGGCGCCGCGGCGCGCGGGCTCGGCGTTGCCGGCCGCGCCCGCCGTGACCGACGAGGAATCGAGCCACACCACGACGCCGTAGGCGATCACCAGGAATACCGCCAGCCAGTAGCTGGTCGATCCGGCGAAGCCCACGATCGCGGCGAAGCCGATCGACAGGATCATCGCCGTGGCGACAAGCCGGCGGCGGCCGAAGCGGATCGAGGCCTCGTTGCCCAGCACGCTGGCGAAGGTGCCGAGCAGCGCCATCACCGTGACCACCAGCGCCGGCGACAGCGTGCCTTCGGTGACGCCGGTGCTGCCCGCGACGAAGGCGAGGAAGGCCACGCCCCAGCCGCGGAGCGCGCTCATTTCCAGCGTATGGACGCAGTAGACGACCGAATAGGCGAAGGCCGAGGTATTGCGGACGACCGGCCTGAAATCAAACAGCGCGCCCTGCGCCTTCGTGCGCGGGGCCGGCGGCTTCGACGGCACCGACAGCGCCACCATCGTCCAGGCGATCGCGGCGGTGACGGCGGAGAAGACGAAGGTCCAGCGCCAGCCGACCTGGTCGGCCAGCACGTCGCCCAGCAGGTAGGAGACCGCGCCGGAAATGCCGATGCTGGCCGCATGGCCGGTGACGGCGCGCGACATGAGCTTGGAATCGACCTGATCGGCCAGCAGCTTGAGGCCGGTCATGTAGGTGCCCGCCCAGCCGATGCCGGCCAGCGCGCGCGTGGCCATGGCCGACCAGAAGCCGTCAGCGAACAGGCCGAACATCAGGTGACCCGCGACCGTGCAGGCAACGCCGAACAGATAGACCCTCTTACCGTCGATCTTGTCGGTGAGCGTGACCAGCACCGGCACCGCCACCATGTAGGCGCCGAAGAAGATCGCGGTGATCCAGCCCGCCTCGCTGTTCGACAGGCTCCAGCGCTGCATCATCTGCGGCAGCAGCGCGGGCCAGAAGCCGGCGCCGATCTGCACGAAGATCTGCGCCGCGCAAACGATCGCAACGAGGCGGGCGCCCGACTTCATCTTTCCAGTCTCCGTCACGTCTTTTTGGTTCCCGACCGCATCCCGACGAAGCCAAGTGTGGCAGCAACGACGGCAAACCCCAGAAAAATCGAATAGGCCGTGGCCGGGGACCACAGGAACGCGAGCGGTCCCGCCGCCGCGCCCGACACGCCAATCACGAACAGGTTGCCGCGGATGCTCCCGAGGTGCTTGAGACCGAAGGACTCGGCGAGGCCTGCCGAATAGACGATCTGCAAGGTGCCGATCATGGCGCCCAGGGTCACCGCATAGGCAATCCCGCCTCCGAGCGCCGGTCTGGTCCAGAGGCATATGACGGAAAAGGCGAGGAAAGAAAGGCCGAGAAGCCCGACAGGGCGAGCCCCGAGGCGGTCCACAAGGGCGCCGCTGCACAACGTGGCGATCGCCTGGGCCGACGTCATCGCACCCAGCAAATGTATCGCGCTGTCGCGCGCGAGGCCCGCCGCACCCATGGCGCGAACATGGTCGAGCATGAGGGCCGTGCCGACACCGTTGGAGAGCATGGTGATGAAACTGAAGTACCAGAATGCGACCGTCCGTACGCTCTCGGCCAGCGTGAAGCCGGCTGCCGGCATGGCTCCGCCGGCACGCATCCGACCGAAATCACGGGCGTTGCCGGTCTCTTCGGGTCTGTTGCGATAGAACGCCAATCCGACGGGCAGCATGATCGCAAGCACGCCGGCGGCCAGCGCCAGATAGGCCGTTCGCCAGCCGTCGCTCTGGATGATGGGTTCGACCAGCGGCGGAACGACGAGGCCGCCCAGCGCCAGGCCCATCATCGCCAGCGCCGTGATGCGCCCGCGAAAGCGGTCGAACCAGAGATTGACCATCTGCATGGTGACAAGGCTCAACCCGGCAATGGCCGAAGCGCGCAGGAAGAGGAAGCCGAGGCCGAGCGACCAGGTATCGCCGATCAGGCTCATGACGCCGCAAGCGGCGGCGACCGCGGCGACCACCGGCACGATCAGGCGGCGCGGGCCGAAGCGGTCGACGAGCCGGCCGATCAAGGGCGCCGTAAGGATGCCCAGGAAGGTACCCAGGCTGTAGAGCATCAAGACTTGCGTGCGGTCGAGTCCGAGGTCCGATGCGATCGGATCGATGAATGCAGAGACACCGACGGTCTGGCCGGGCGTCGTGGCAAAGACGCCAATCAGGGAAGCCAGTGCGACGAACATGCCCCGCCACGCCGATGCCGTCCGGTCAGTCGGCATGGCTCGTGTGCACTGCAGGCACCGGGATCATCCAGAGGGCCGCGAAGGCCGTGAGGCAGAGGGCGGAGGAGATGATCAGGACTCCGGCGCCCAGCCGGTCGATCAGCAGGGCGAAGACGAAGGGCGCCCCGGCCGAGAGGAAGCGCGAAGGAGCGCCGAGCAGCCCCAGGCGATAGCCGTAGCTCTTCGGACCATAGAGCGCGAGGGGCACCGTCCCGCGCGCGATGGTGATGACGCCGTTGCCCATCCCGTGCAGCACCGCGAACACACTGGCCATCAGGCCCCCACCGAAGCTGAGCAAGAGAACAGTGCCCACCGGATGCGTCGTGGTGGCAAGGCGGCCCGAGGTCAGCGGATGCAGGTGTCGCAGCGGCCCGGCCTCGAGCATGCGCGCCGCCACCTGGGCCGGGCCGATCAGCGCGCCCGCCGCAATGGCCTGCGTGGGCGTGGCGCCTGCGGCTTCCATGATGCGCGGAAAGTGCGCTGCCATCCCCGAAGAGACGATCCACGCGCCCGAAAAGGCGATGGCCAGCAGCACCATCGTGCGGTCGAACGGCACCGGCTCGTCGACCGCCTTCAGGGTGGCCGCGAGATCGGTCGGACGTGGCAGAAGCACGGAGTTGCAGGGAAGACCGATGACGACATGCGCGGCAGCCCACAACAGGCAGGTCTCGCGCCAGCCGATCCCAGCTGCCCCCCAGGCGGTGAGCGGCCAGGCGACGGTG
>CAIYWM010000565.1 GCA_903929895.1 uncultured Alphaproteobacteria bacterium | reverse complement strand
GATCTCGTCGACCAGCGCCTCGCGTTCCGCAGGTTCGCTCGGATAGGCCTGAACGATGACCACGACGGTTTCGGTATCGCCGTCTTCGATCGAGAAGGCGCAGGCGTCGCCGCGACCGACCTGCGGCAGCGCCTCGATGGCCCATTCGATGTCCTGCGGCCAGATGTTGCGGCCGTTCACGATGATCAGATCCTTCGCCCGACCGGTGATCACCAGTTCGCCTTTGTGCCAGTAGCCGAGATCGCCGGTGTCGAGCCAGCCGTCGCGAAGCACGCGCGCGCTCTCCTCGGCCATCTGGAAGTATCCCGGCATGATGCTGGGCCCTCGGACGAACAACCGGCCGACATGACGTTCGCCCAGAGGCACGCCGTGCTCGTCGCGGATCTCGACGCTGTGTCCCGCCATCACCCTACCGCAGACGACGAAGTCTCGCGAGCGGCCCGATTGAGGATCGGCAAAGCTGTCGACTTTGACGCCGCCGAACGGCGCGCCGAAGCTCAGGCCGACGCAGACTTCGGCCATGCCGTAGCTCGGCATATAGGCGCGCTCGTCGAAACCCGCCGCCTTGAAGGCCTCGGCAAAGCGCCGCAGGACGGGAAGCTGGATCATGTCGGCACCGACGCCGGCAAGCCGCAGACTCGAGAGGTCGAGTTCGCCCATCGGCGCGGTCTGCGCGCGCCGGGTCAGCAGGTCGTAGCCGAAGCTGGGACTGTAGGTGATCGTGGCGCGGCGCCGCGAGATCAGGGAAAGCCACTGCATCGGCCTCCGGGCGAAATCGCGCGGGGCCAGCAGGTCGACGCTGCGCTGTGCGCACATGGGCGCCAGGATGAAACCGATCAGGCCCATGTCGTGATAGAGCGGCAGCCAGCTCACGCCGGAATCGTTCTCGTCGAGCCCCTGCGCGGCGATCGACCCGTCGATGTTCGCCATCAGTTGGTCCTGGCGGATGTCGACACCGAGCGGCGCACGCGTGCTGCCGGAGGAGAATTGCACATAGCAGGGCATGCCCGCGCCGAGCGGCCGCAGGTCGGCCTTGGCCTCGGGCAGGGCGGTGAAGATCGCCGTTCCTCCGGCAAAGCGCGCCGTCGTGCCTTCGGCGGCGGTCTGGGCGAACTCGACCAGTTCGTCGGGGGCGAGTACGCCCACGGCCTGCGAGGCGACGATCTGCTTCCTGAGCTGGAAGATGTAGTGCGCCTTGGCGCCAAGGCCGACCGGCACGGGAACGGGAACCGGGACGACGCCGGCGTATTGGGCGCCAAAGAAGGCAACGCAGAAGCCTGGCCAGGTGTCGGCGATCAGGACAAGCCGTTCGCCCGGCGCGACGCCGGCGCCGATCAGCCGGCGGGCGAAGGACTGCGCGTCGGTCTGCAGTTGCCGGTAGGACAGGCGGGTAAGCAGCTTGCCGCGGGCGTCGAAGAAGTTGAAGCCGGTCTCGCCCCTCGCGGCATAGTCCAGCGCCTCGCACAGGCTGGTGAAGCCTCCGCGGCGGAAGGGCAGGGATACGTTCTGGGTGGGTGTCGGGATCGCAACCCAGCGATCCGGGCTCGATTGCAGGGTCGACGCATAGCGTTGCATGCGGCCAGCCACGCCATCGGCCGGCGTGGCATTTGAATGAAGCGCAGGCAGGATTCCTCGGATCGACGTCATCTGACGATCTCCCAAACGGTTCGCACTAAGCGCGTCACCGCTCGGTTGACCGTCCCGTTGGATCATCCCGTCCATCGGAAGAGCGACGCTATCGCCGGCAGGTCTTCTGGCTCGCGGGTCTCAGCTCCTGCCCGTCTTCCCAGACCGAAGTCCAGTGACATATGGGCTCTCGCTCGCCGCTTACAGCTGCGGGTACAGCTGCCGATTGGCTCCCCGTGGAGGGAGCGGCACGGCATTCCCTGTTAGCCTCCGGTTAGGGAGGACCGTCGATATGCATTCGTTAAGCTTGCGCTCGCCGCTGGTCAATTGCTTTGATGACCCAAACTCGGGAGGAGACTGCAAGATGTCGATGGTTCGTATGGCCGCCACCGCGGCACTTATCGCCGCGCTGGCCTGGCCGGCCGGCGCACAGGGCATACCAAAGGTACAGTCCCCAGAAGAGGTAGGGTTTCTCTCGACTCGCCTGAAGCGCCTCAGCGACCGGCTGAACGAGGGCGTGAAGAACAACGAATTGCCCGGCGCCGTCGTGCTGATCGCCCGCAACGGCAAGATCGTGATGTTCGAGTCCTATGGCTTCCGCGACAAGGAGGCCAAGGTCGCGATGACAAACGACACGATCTTTCGCATCGCCTCGATGACCAAGCCGATCGTCACCCTGGCCGCGATGATGCTGATGGAGGAGGGCAAGCTCACGCTGGCCGACCGCGTGTCGATGTACATACCGGCCTTCGCCGACACCAAGGTCGCCGTCCAGAAGAAGAAGGAAGACGGAACGACCGAGACGGTGCTGGAGCCGCAGTTCCGGCCGATGACGGTGCATGACCTGATGCGCCATACATCGGGACTGACCTACGGCGCCGTGGGCGCCAATCCGGTGAAGCAGTCCTATCTCGACATGAAGGTCGCCGACCGCAGTCAGACCAATGCCGAGATGGCCGACAAGCTGGGCAAGCTCGCACTGCTCTACCAGCCCGGCACGACCTGGGAGTATTCGATGTCGACCGACGTGCTGGGCCGCGTCGTCGAGGTCGCGTCCGGTATGCCGCTCGACAAGTTCATCGAGGAGCGCATCACCAAGCCGCTCAAGATGGGCGACACCGGCTTTGAGGCCAGCCCCGACAAAAAGGCGCGCGGGGCGAAGCCGATGAAGGAGGGGCCGAAGAACGAAGTGCCGGCGATTCCCGACATCACCGAGAAATTCAACTGGCGCTCGGGTGGCGGCGGCATGGTCTCCACGGCGGCCGACTATGCCCGCTTCCTGCAGATGTTCGCCAATGGCGGTCAGCTCGACGGCGTGCGCCTGGTCTCGCGCAAGACGATCGACCTGATGACCGCCGACGCGCTGCCGCCCGAAATCAAGATGGGCGCCGACATGTTTCGCTTCGAGGCGCTCGAGCCGAGTGCCCGGATGGGCCAGGGCTTCGGCCTGGGCTTCGCGGTTCGCAACGTACAGGGCGTCAATCCGCTGCCGGGATCGCCCAACGACTATTTCTGGGGCGGCGCCTATGGGACCTATTTCTGGCACGATCCGCGCGAGCGCATGTATGTCGTTTTCATGATGCAGTCGCCGCAGGCACGTCTGCGTTACCGTTTCCTGATGCGCGACCTCGTCTACCAGGCGATGGTGAACTAGCCGCCCTTGACGCTCCGCCGACGGACAACCACGTTGGCGGAGCCCATTTTGGAGGGGCGGGAGACTGGTCATGCAACAGCAGGAACGCGAGCTGATCTCGGGTCTGTTCCATCGGCTGAAGCCGTTCGAGTCGCATCCGCGCGACGGAGAAGCCGAGTCGTTCATCAAGGGACTCGCGGCGCAACAGCCGGCCGCGCCGTACCTTCTGGTTCAGACGGTTCTCGTCCAGGAGCAGGCGCTGAAAGCTGCACAGGAGCGCATTGCCGAGCTTGAAGCAAAGGCGGGCACCGCCCAGCCGCCGGCCGCCGGGTTCCTCGGCAGTGCGCCACAGATCGGACCGTGGGGCGCGGCCGCCGCCAGCGCCGCGCCGCGCGCGCCGGTGCCGTCGACGTCACCGGCCACACGTTCGCCGTTGCAGGCTGCCCTCGCACCGCAGCAGCAGCCACAGCAGCCGCCGCAGGCGGGCGGGAGCTTCCTGCGGACGGCGATGGCCACCGCTGCTGGCGTGGCTGGCGGTGCGCTGCTGTTCGAAGGTATTCGCGGCCTGATGGGCAGCAACCCGTTCGGCCAGCAGCAGCAGGCCGCGACGGGCGGCGCCACGCCGCCGGAACTGCGGCCGCCGGAATCCTCGGCCCAGCAGCAACAGGCCCTTGCCGACGACCAGGCGGGGGCGGGGGACTACGATACAGCTGCGCTCGACGATGGCGGCGCCGGCGGCGACGACGACAGCTGGGCCTGATGCCCGGCGGACCTATCTCATATCGATGAACGGGGGACTTAGGAGATGATCGAGCTTCACACGTGGGGCACGCCGAACGGCCGCAAGATTTCCATCATGCTCGAAGAGTGCGAACTGCCCTACAGCGTGCACAAGATCGACATCTCCAAGGGAGAACAGCACAAGCCCGAGTTCCTGCGCATCAGCCCGAACAACCGCATTCCCGCCATCGTCGATCCCGGCGGTCCGGGCGGCAAGCCGTACAGCCTGTTCGAGTCGGGTGCGATCCTGATCTACCTCGCCGACAAGACGAAGAAGTTCCTGCCGGCCGACGGCACCAGGCGCTACGATTCGATCCAGTGGCTGATGTGGCAGATGGGCGGCTTTGGCCCGATGCTCGGCCAGGCGCATCACTTCCTGCGGGCTGCCCCCACCAAGATCGAGTACGGCATGAAGCGCTACGTCGACGAGGCGAAGCGGCTCTACGGCGTGCTCGACAAGCAACTGGCCGGCAACGCCTTCGTGTCGGGCGAGGATTACACGATCGCCGACATGTCGATCTTCCCGTGGGCGGCACGTCACGAGTGGCACACCGTG
>CAIYWM010000564.1 GCA_903929895.1 uncultured Alphaproteobacteria bacterium | reverse complement strand
GTAGTCCGGCATGAAGGCCAAAATTTCCCGCTTATTATAGCGCGTACCGTCGGAGAAGATCAGCAGGCCGTCGTCGGCAAGATAGCCGCGCATACCGTCAAGATTCTTATCTCTCATATATCCCCAGCTTGCCTTCTCGAGCTCCATCAGCTCATCGCGGAGCTTTGCGACATCAGGTGACTGACCGAAGGCAACCGACGAATATCCAGCAAGCCCAAGGGGCCCTGCCATCATAAAAAACCGACGTGCAAACAAGGTCTTCTCCACATGGTTAAGCCAGCGCAACATCCGAACGCTTTCAGCAGCTTTCAAGAGAGGCTTCCTTACCTACCGCCGCGCCTGAGCATTTCAGCGCATTCAGCCGATTCAGACAATCCCCCCTGCTACACAGGACGGCCGCTTACCGCTCCAAAGCGGACCCGCGCGATCAACCTCCGCCTGCCGATGTGCTTCACCCGGTCCTTGCCGTTCAACCGCCATGCGATGAGGCAGAGCGCGTAGAGCCAGTGCTCGTGGGCTGCGGCCCAGGCCAACGGCGTCTGGCTAACGAAGTCAGAGAACTCTTCGGAAGCTGAACTTGGAAACACCCAAAACGGTTTCAACTGCTGTCGAAATTCGCTGCGAAACCTGGGATGGTGAATTGGTAACAGGCTCTCGCCCACCGAGCCTGGACCTAAGGGAAGCCGCACCCACCCACTCAGGCTTCCGAATAGCGATGGCCGATCGTCCCCAAGCGATCTGCCATCGCGCCTTGGCCTCCTAATAGTGAAGCCTTTGATAAGCTGAGTGTGAGCCGCCTCCGCTCCGAACCCGGGTAATCACCGCTCGCCGCCCCAGACGTATCAGCCCGTGACGGCCGTTCAGCCGCCACGCGAGGACGCAGAGCGCGTAGAGCCAGTGCTCGTGCGCCGCGGCGCGTGCCAGGGCGACTTCCCAGCAGATTTCTTTCCACCGCGTCCCGCTGGCCCGTAGCCACACGATCTTCGCGTCGACGGGCTCAAGCCACGGCATCCAGCCGAGTGCCGCCTCCATCCGGCTGATGGAAGCCGCCGACGGCGGCGGCGGGCGCATCGGCTCCGGCGTCTGGCCGACCAGATCGCCGAACTCGACGAACATCTAGGGCCATGATCTTCATGCCGTCGATGATCCGATTCTGGTTGGCAGACAGCCACTTGCCCAGCCTACGACTGTTGATAGCGCCACCGTCGCCGGCGACCACCAGAAGGGCCTCGCGAAAGTCGGGGTGAAGGAACTCGGGCCGGCCGGCAAAGGAGGCCTGGCGCTGCTCAACAGCTGCGTCGATGACCTCCTTGACGGAAACCCGGCGCTGGCCCAGCACGGCCTGCCATTGCTCGATCACCATGTTGAAGGCTTCGAGCCTGGGATCGGCCTCGCGGACCTGGTCCATGGTGGCACACGGATCGGCTTCGCCCAGCCAGATCAGCGAATCACGAACCCAGCGCGACGATTCGACGAACGAGCCGAGGGGCGTCGTCTGCTGTGGCCGTCCCGCGACATGGAAGGCCCGCAGAATGGTGAGCGCGGCAATCGCGTAGTCACCACGGGCCGCCTCAACGGTAGCGATCGGATCGCGATCGAACTCCCTCAGCTCCGGACGCTCGACGCCTGGGTCGAGGGAGCAGCGGATGGCGCGCCGGGTCATGTCGCCGGCGAGCGTGAGATTGTTGCCAGTGGCGAACACCGCGGCATTGCTGGGCACCTCGGCGTTGAGCGACTTGCCCAGGACCCTGACCTTGAGTGTAGTCTGCGTCAGCGCCTGGCAGAGCAGCTCGCCGCCTAGGGGAATCTCGCGGTTGTCGATCGATATCAGGGCGTCGCCTGCGATGAACGCGGCGCCGAGGCGCTTTTCCATTTCCTCCTCGGTCTTGCCCTGGGCAATCACAGCAGCCGGCCGGCCCGAGGCGATCATGCTGGCAATGTCGACCAGCAGCGACTTTACCGACCCTGCGACAGGCGCGTTGAAGGCATGCAGTAGCGCGGTTGGAATAGAGCGTCGAACCACGGTCGTCAGGATGCCGGAAAGAGCCACCGCCCGATCCGCATCACCGACGAAGGGAAAGCTATCGATCAGCTTGCGCAGGTAGGACAGCGCCGCCAGGGCTTCGTCCCGGTCCGGCTCCGGCATGATGGACGGAAAGCGTGTCTGCTGCGGATCGAACAGCATGCCGGTGGATACATCGTAACCAGGTCGGTCGAGGATCGATCCATCTGGCCGAAGCGTCGGGCTGTTGATGAGACCCGTGAGCACAGGCAGCTTCCACATACCCTCTCGCGCCACATAGGTCTCGGCGATACGAAGCGTGCAGTCGGTAGCCACCCACTCTCCGCGACGGCTGTCGAACCTCTCCCAGCGCGCCGATGCGGTCATGGCCTCGGCGATGTGGTGGGGCTTCACATGAACCAGGCGTTGCGCGGGCGTCTTGTTGCCAGCGTGCCGCATGGCCACTGGAAGACGCTGACGCTGGTTGCCGCGCTGCACATCAACGGCCTGACCGCGCCGTATGTCATTGACGGCGCGATGGATGGGCCCTCGTTCCTCGCTTATGTTGAGCGGGCCCTCGCACCGACGCTGCGCAACGCGCAACGCGACATCGTCTTCATGGACAATCTGCGTTAAAAAGAGTCACACGCTCTGGCCGTTGGTATAAGAGCCATCGGTTCAGATGGTTGGTTTAACTTATTCTTCCTGTCATAACCCCGCCATGACCCCCGCCACGATCTTCATCCTAGCGTTGCTCTGCCCCTTGGCGGGCACGGCCATAGGCATCGCGTTCCGCAGCCGGCTGCCGGCACATCATCTCAGCCGCGACGCCATCGACGTCATCAAGCTGGCGACAGGTTTGATGGCGACGCTGGTCGCTCTGATCCTCAGTCTGTTGATTTCGTCGGCCAACAGCTACCGCATCACCTTGGAAGCCGAGTCCAAGCAGATACTGACCAATATCATTCAACTCGACCAGTATTTGCAGGCCTACGGGCCCGAGACGCGGGAGATCCGCACACAGGCCCGGCGCCTCATCGTCAGCGGCGTCCAGGCACGCTGGCCAACAGAGAACTTCGCCCCCAGCAAGCCGGCCCCGAAGGCCAGCCAGCACCAATTGGTGGATCTACAGAGGGGCATCGCCATGCTCGAACCCACCGACGCGGCTCAGAAATGGTTCCAGTCCCAGGCGCTGCAGATCACTAGCAGTATCTATTCGCTTCACCGCCTGATGCTGAAACAGGAGCCCGAAGGCACGCCGCTTCTGATGGTCTTCGTGCTGGTTTTCCTTACCACTTTTGCAATCTTTGGAAGTTTCAGCCTGTTGGTGCAGCCCAATCTGACGGTCATCACTGCCCTGACAATGGCCGCTCTGGCCATTGCCGGCGCAACCTTACTCGTCGCGGAACTAAACTCTCCCTTTCAAGGGCTGCTGCAGATTCCGAGTACTGCGGCGCGCGCTGTTCTGGATGCACTTGGACATTAGCAGCGCCTGCTTCCGGCGCCAAAGCGCACTCGCGCAATCAGCCGCCGCCTACCGATGTACTCCACACGGTCCTTGCCGTTCAGCCGCCACGCGAGGACGCAGAGCGCGTAGAGCCAGTGCTCGTGCGCCGCGGCGCGTGCCAGGCCGACTTCCCAGCAGATTTCTTTCCACCGCGTCCCGCTGGCCCGTAGCCACACGATCTTCGCGTCGATCGGCTCAAGCCATGGCATCCAGCCGAGTGTCGCCTCCATCCGGCTGATGGCCGCTCAAATGGATCGACGAGCACGTAAACGGCAAGCCCTACGGGATCGACCTGCTGATTCTCAACAAGATGGAGGACAAGGAGGGCGGGCTGACGGCGGCTGACCTCGAGGCCCGCGTGCCACCTGAGCATCGCCGACATGTCGCCGGCCTGCTCGCCCAGCACGGCATCGATACCGCCGATCTGTGGTCTGCCGGGCAAGGCGGCCACGACTATACGGACAACATGCGGGAAGGCGGCGCGGCTCGCCTTCTCGACGTCGCCTTCAGCCATCCCATCAAGCTGTTCGTGAATGCCCTGGGCGTGCCGCCGCCTTCGATCATGAAACGGGCCCGCGACAAAGGCATCCTGGTGGGCGCCCTCACCGGCGCCAAGGAACATGCGATCAAGCACGCCAAGGCCGGGGTCGACATTCTCGTGGTCGCCGGCACCGAGGCAGGCGGGCACTGCGGCGAGGTCTCGACCATGGTGCTGGTACCCGAGGTGCTGCAGGCCATTGAGGACTACAAGGACATCCACGTTCTGGCAGCCGGCGGAATCGCGACCGGGCGGCAGATGGCGGCGTGCATGGCCGTGGGCGCCGACGGCGCCTGGACCGCCTCGGTCTGGCTGACGACGGCGGAGGCCGAGACGACCCCGACGGTGAAGAAGAAGATGCTGGCGGCGACCTCCCGCGACACCGTGCGGTCGCGCAGCCGGACCGGCAAGCCGACGCGGCAGCTCAGGTCGGCCTGGACCGACGGCTGGCACGGCGAGAGCGCCCCCGATCCGCTGCCGATGCCGCTGCAAGGCCTCATCAGCCGGCCGGCGCTGGCCAGGATCGACAAGCTTGCCACCAGCGGTCATGAGGGAGCCCAGCGGCTCGCCACCTACTATGTCGGCCAGGCGGTCGGCCTCATGAACACCGAACAGTCGGCGCGTTCGGTCGTCTACGATTTCATGAAGGACTATGCCGACGCCGCGCAGCGCCTGGCGGGCACGCTCGAGACCTAGAGTCCTTCCGCACGAAGTAGAATCACTTTCCTCCCCATTCAAATGGGGAGGAGGCGCCGTCTTGCGGCGACGGAGGGGTCATAGCGCTGCGACGCCCATGACCCCATCGCCCCGTATGACGGGGCACTTCCCCATTTGAACGGGGAAGCAATTGATCCCTGCAGTTCAATCCATGTCGGAAAGACTCTTGAGTCCTTCCGCCCAGAGGCGAGCCGACAGCCCCTTCCGCAGCGCCGGCTCGTCCTCGGTCAGAATTCCTGGTTCAGGTGGTCGCGCTGCGTGGCGCCCGCATAGTCCATTCGGAAGCGGCCGCGCCTCTGCAGTTCGGGGACCACCAGCTCGGCGAACTCCTCGATGGCGCCCGGCGAATAGATCGGCGAGATCATGAACCCATCACCGCCGACAAAGTCGAAATAGGCCTCGAGCTGGTCGGCCACGTCGGAGGGTGTGCCGACCATTTGCGGCAAGCCGACGGCTTGTCCATGGTTCTGGGCCACCTGCCGCAGGGTCAGCAGCTCGCCGGACATCGAGCGATAGCGCGTCTGCATCCTCTGCAGCTTGGGCTCGGTGCGATGCGCCATGATCGTGTCGAGGGGCAGGGTCGACAGGTCGAAGTCGAGATGGCCGGACAGGATGGCGAGCCCGCCTTCGAGCGGCACCAGAGCATTGTGCTCGGCCTGCCTTTCAGCCGCCTCGGCGCGCGACGAGCCGATGATCGGCTGCACGCCGAACAGCATCTTGCAGGCCTCCGGCCGACGGCCCGCTTCGACCACGCCACGCTTGATGTCGTCGTAGAGCGCCTTGGCGCCGGCGAGGTAGGGCTGGATGGCGAAAACCGCATCGGCATAGCGCGCCGCGAACTCCCGGCCCTTACCCGAGGTGCCGGCTTGCAGTATGGCGGGCCCGCGGTGCGGCGAAGGCACCACATTCAAGGGGCCGCGCGACTTGAAGAAGCGGCCTTCATGATCGATGCGATGCACCTTTGCCGAATCGGCGAAGACACCGGCGTCGCGGTCCATCACCACGGCATCCTCGTCCCAGCTCCCCCACAGCTTCCGGCAAACCTCCATGAATTCGTGCGCGCGATCGTAGCGCTCGTCGGTCGGCTTCAGCTCCTCACCGAAGTTGGCTGACTGGTTGTGGTTGAGGGTGGTTACGACGTTCCACGCCGCCCGCCCGCGAGTCAGGTGATCGAGCGTCGCCCACAGCCGGGCTGCGTGAAAGGGGTGCTGGTGGCTGACCGAATAGGTGGCGCCGAGTCCGATGCGGGTGGTGACGGCCGCCATGAAGGACAGCAGAGGAATCGGATCGTGCTCGGGCACCTGAGTGGCGTTGCGCAGTGCCGACGCCAGAGAGCCGCCGAACGTGTCGGAGATGTAATTGAGGTCGGCGAAGAAGACCATGTCGAACTTGGCTCTCTCGCAGACGCGAGCGATGTGCTGGTAGAGTTCCGGCTGCGTCCAGTCGTAACCCGCTTCCGCGGTACGTGGATGCCGCCACATGGCGAGGCTGTGATAGGTCGGTCCGTGCACCAGAAACTGTGCCAGGTGCATCATGGGTTTGGGCATGCGGCGGGCCTAGGACTCGACGGGCACGGTCGGGACGACAAGCCGTCGCGCATCCGGTCGTCTCCCGGCGCTGACGTGGCCGGCAATCGTTGATCCATGGAGCCGGAAGCGGCGACGCATGTCTGTCTCCTGACTGGACCTTGGGGGCCGGTTGAGAACCTTCGGAAAGCCCGAAACCATAGAACTCAGACAGAGCCGTGCCCGAACACGTACGGCTCCAGCGACGCCTGCGCTTCAGTGCGCAGCTGATGCCATTTCTTGGGACCACCGTAATAGGCGAGGCTGCCGGGCTCGGCGTTGCCGTCGCCGTTGTAGTAGCTGAGACAGTCACGCAGCGGCGCCGTCATGAGGTCGGCCTCTCGGCAATGCGTCGCGTACGCGTCCTCGGCCTCCTTCCTCACGTCGACGATGCGCGCGCCGCGCTGCTTCATCGCCTGCAGCATCCACACGACATAGTCCGTGTGGCCTTCCAGCCCGCGCGTGAAGTTGAACTGACCGCCCCCACCCTGCGGGCCCGACATGATCAACAGGTTGGGAAATCCGTGGCTGTGCAGGCCGAGGAAGGTACGCACGCCTTCATCGCGCCACTTGTCGCGCAGCGTGCGGCCATCGCGGCCCACGATCATGTTGAAGGTGCCCGTCGCCATCCATTCGAAACCGGTGGCATAGATGAGTGCGTCGAGTTCGTATTCGATGCCCTCGTGCACGACACCCCTGGGCGTGATCCGGCTCACGCCCAGGGGCGCGGTATCGACCAGATGGACGTGAGGAAGGTTGAAGGTCGGCAGATACTCGTCGTGGAAGGTCGGCCGTTTGCAGCCATAGGGATAGTAGGGCTTCAGCGCCGCAGCGGTCCTGGGATCCTTCACCACCTCGTCCACGCGCGCGCGAATCTGCTCCATGATCCGGAAATTCGTGTTGAGCTGCGCCTGGATCATCTCCTCGGGTGACAACGGGCGTTCGTAGACCTTGCGTTCCTTCAGCTGGGTGACACGACCGGCAAGGAAGTCGTCGTTGCCCTGCAGGGCTGTGCGGCCGGAGGAGATGGTGGCAAGACGCTCGCGCCGCGCCTTGGCCCAGCCCGGCTCCTTCGACCATGCATCGATCTCTTCCTGCGTCGTGGCGCGCTGGTCGCGCACGTCGATGGTCGAGGGCGTGCGCTGGAAGATATAGAGTTCCTTGACGACCTTTGCGATCTCGGGAACCACCTGCACGGCCGTGGCGCCGGTGCCGATGATGCCAACGCGTTTGCCTTCGAGATCGTAGGTGTAGTCCCATCGAGAGGTATGAAACGCCTTGCCTGCGAAGGTCTCCATGCCTTCGATGCGCGCCAGCTTGGGCGTGGTCAGAATACCGTTGGCGAGCACGACGTAGCGCGCGCGCATGCGGTCGCCCCGGTCGGTCTCGACCGTCCACTGCGCGCCATCCTCATCCCAGGTGGTGCGCTCGACGGTGGTGTGGAACAGGCAACGATCGTAGAATCCGTACCGTTCGGCCATCGCCTGGCAATACTCGAGGATCTCGAACCCCGAGGCGAACTTCATGCTCGGGTAGCAGCCCATCTCCTCCAGCAGCGGCAGGTAGGAGTAGGCTTCGACGTCACACGCGATCCCCGGATAGCGGTTCCAGTACCAGGTACCACCGACATCGCCGCCCTTCTCGCAGAAACGAACGTCGTGGAAACCTGCGGCCTGGAGCTTGTACCAGAGCACCAATGCACCAAAGCCGGCGCCGATCACCAGGACCTCACACTCGTCGGTGAGCCTGTCGCGTGGAACAGCCGGTGCGGAGTAAGCGTCCTCGAGGTACTTCGCGAATTCACCTTCCATCGCCATGTAGTTGGCGGCACCGCGGCGCGCCTCCTTGTTGGCGCGATACCTGGCCTGCTCCGTGGCGTTGAACTTCGCGCCCGGCGGTGCATCTGGCAGCGTCTTCAATGCCGTGTCGGCGACGGGCGAATAACCCTTGCCGGTGATCTTCTCCGACGCCTTGGCGGCACGGGTATCGAACAGTTTCTGTCCGGTGGCGGGATCGATGCGTATCGAAGCGGTCATGGCAACTGGTCTGTCCCCCATCGGCGACGCAAATCGAAAGCTGGGATGCGGCGGTAGCAGCCAGCCGAGCGGCTGGCCATGGCGGAGCCTAGGGCAGGCCACCAGCCGGCGGCAAGATGGCGCCCCGCCCGGGCCGCACATCGTCGGAGAGCCTGCGGGGGACGGTCACCATCGACGGCCCTTCGGCATGTCGGGAAGGTGGCCCCGCTGCACCGGGCAAAATCGTCGGGAAAAGGACTTCCAACGTCGTGCGCAGAAGGTCTCTCTTCTGCACAGGGATGGCGTGCCGGCATGGTTAAAGGAGAGAACTGGATCGCTACCCTTAAATGCCAATGAAAAGAAGCTCCAGACCGTTAGGCCAGCGACTTTCAGTAAGTCATGACTGACCAGGGCCGTCCGGGATGGACAGGACGCGGCAGAGGCGCCTGTGCTCACCTGAGCGACATTGCAGAAGCGCATCACAGAT
>CAIYWM010000563.1 GCA_903929895.1 uncultured Alphaproteobacteria bacterium | reverse complement strand
CGGCGCATCCGGTGATTGCGAGTGCCGCCGACGCTCACGGCAAGTCCGCGGAGCAGGTGCTCATTCGGTGGGGCATCCAGTTGGGCACCGTGGTGGTCTACTCGGCATCCGACCCGGACCGCATAGCGGCGAACATCGACGTCTTCGACTTCGAACTTTCTCCGGCCGAGATGGAGGCCATCAGCGCACTCGACGACGGCAGCCGCTTCCGGCCGGACCCGAACGCCTGAACCGGGGCTGACTCGAATTGCCAGCGCAGCGGTCAACGCGGAGCTAGCGTTTCCCACGTCATCGTCAGCACTTGGTTAGGGGATCTCTACATGAACCTGTCGCATCGTTCGTATCTCACTGCCGGAATGGCCGCGTTGAGCGCAGGAGCCATCGCGCTGGCACCCGTTCAGCTGCTGCCGCCGGGGCCAGATCTCTCGCCGGCGTTGCGCAGCGCGCTCGCGGTCGACCTCGCCGCCGCGATCGACCCGATCACGCCATGGATCGACACATTCCAGGCGGCCGCGGCCAACATCTCCGGTCTGGCGAACACGTGGGCGGAGCAGCCGTTACCGGTCGTCCAACAGGTCGTCGCCAACCTCGGCGCCTACATCTCCGAACTTCCCGACATCGGCACCATCCTCGGGCAGGCGCTCGCCAACGTGGGCGATGCTGCCAGGGCACCGTTCGCAGTCGATCTCAACACCCTCGATCCGGCGCACACGGGTGTGTACAACCTGTTGCCCACGATCTCCCCCGATCTACCACAGGAGCTACTCGATTTCTTGACGTCGTCGGCCAGCGGCCTGCTTATCGGGCTCATCGGTCCGGTGCTGTCTCCGGTTCTGGCGCTCGGCAGCGGCATCAGGAGCGCGGTTGGGGCACTGCAGAACTCGGATTTTGCCGGGGCGTTGGACGCGCTGATCAACATTCCGGCCGCGATGGTCAACGCCTTCCTCAACGGCGGGCCGACCATCGACGTCACCTCGCTGGTAGCTTCCACCATTCCTATTCCCCCTCCGTCAGTGCTCAACAGCGCCACCATTACTCTCGGCGGCCTGCTCAGCCAGGGTGCTTCGATCTTCAACGCGGTGGCCTTAGACGCGTCGATAAAGTTGGGCCCGTTGCCACCGGCGCCATTGGTCGTCCCAGCGGGGCCCCCGGCCGGTGTCTTCGGCTCCCTGATCGCCATGACCAATGCCATCGCCGGTGCGATCGTGGTGACGCCGCCGGCGCCGGCGGCGTCACCAGCGCGGAGCGCTTCCGCCGTGGCGGCACCGGAGGCCACGTCCGCCCCGGCCACCGAGGTGGCTGCCCCGCGAATTTCACACCGGGCCAGCCGCGCCGCAGTCGCGAATGGCGCCGCCACGGCCAACACCGCTGACAAGGCCGACACCGCTGACAAGGCCGACCGAAAGCGTTCCACAGCAGGTCGATCGGCCGCACGGTCCGCTGCGTCTCGGTCCGCTTCCGCATCCTGAGACGGGTCGGTCCCGAAAGTCGTGCACCTGCCCCGCCGGGATCACCCGTTGGGGCAGGTGTGCGTCGCCTCCCGTAATCG
>CAIYWM010000562.1 GCA_903929895.1 uncultured Alphaproteobacteria bacterium | reverse complement strand
GCCCTTGGAGCGGATCAGGCGCACGACCTGCTCGATGCGCGACAGCAGCGCCTTGGGCGCGTCGTCGAACAGCAGGTGCGCCTCGTCGAAGAAGAAGACGAACTTCGGTTTGTCGAGATCGCCCACCTCGGGCAACGATTCGAACAGTTCCGACAAGAGCCACAGCAGGAAGGTCGCGTAGAGGCGCGGGCTCTGCATCAGCCGGTCTGCCGCCAGGATGTTGATCGTGCCGCGGCCCGTCGCATCGCTGTGGATCATGTCATTGAGGTCGAGCGCCGGCTCGCCGAAGAACTTCTCGCCGCCCTGCTGGCTGAGCGTCAGGAGCTGGCGCTGGATGGTGCCGACCGACTGTTTGCTGACGTTGCCGTACTCGGTGGTGAGCGTGCCGGCATTCTCGGCAACCCATTGCAGCAGCGCCTGCAGGTCCTTGAAGTCGAGCAGCAGGAGGCCCTGCTGGTCCGCCAGCTTGAAGACGATGTTGAGCACGCCTTCCTGCGTCTCGTTGAGCTGCAGCAGCCGGGCCATCAGCACCGGCCCGACCTCGCTCACCGTCGTGCGGATCGGATGGCCTTTCTCGCCGAACAGATCCCAGAAGATCGTCGGGAAAGCGCGGCCGCCATAGCCGTCGATGCCGAGTTGCGTCGCACGCTCCAGCGCCCGCGGATTGTTGCCGCCCGCCTGGCTGACGCCGGACAGGTCGCCCTTCACGTCGGCCATGAAGACCGGCACGCCATAGGCGGAGAAGCCCTCGGCGATGGTCTGCAGGGTGACGGTCTTGCCGGTGCCGGTCGCTCCGGCGATCAGGCCGTGGCGATTGGCGTACTTCAGCAGGAGATACTGGTCGGCAGTGCTGGCCCCCACGAAAATCGCCGCGTCGTCGCTCATGCCGTCTCCCTTGCTCGTCCGGGACTTTAGCCAATGAAGTCCGTCCATAGTAGGTTAGCGGCATGCCCCTGCCTCGTCTCGCGCTCGCCGTCATCGGCGACGAAATCGGTCCCTCCCTCGACGAAATGATCTCCTTCTGCGCCGAACACGAGGTGCGGCGCCTCGACATGCGCACCGTGGACGGCAGGAACCTGCTCGGCCTGTCGCTCGAGGAGGCCGGCGCCATCGCGCGCCGGATCGAGCAGGCCGGTCTCGCCGTGCCGACCTTCGTCTCGCCGCTGCTGAAGTGGCCCGCGCCCGGCAAGGGCAGCGAAGCCGGCAAGGTCGACTTCGCCTTCGATCCGGCCGACTGTCCCGCCGACGATCCGCTGGTGCATGCCTTCGACATGGCGACGGTTTTCGGCGCCGATAAGATCCGCGTCTTCAGCCACCTGCGCTATCCCGGCTACAGGCCGGCCGATCTTTTCGGGCGGTTCGAGCGGATGGCCGATCTCGCCCTCACCTATTCGATCAACGTCGAGATCGAGAACGAGCCGGTCTGCAACATCGGCTCGATCGGCGAGCTCGCCGATTTCTTCATGTCGATGGAAGAGGAGGTGGCGCCCAATCCGCTGCCGGCCCAGCTGCGCCCTCTGGTCGATATCGGCAACGCCTGGGCGATGGGTGTGCCGCCGACCGACGCCGAGATCGCGTCCCTGGCCCCGCGCGTCGATCTCATCCATCTCAAGGACCGCGACATGGCGGGAAAGCGCACCGTGCCCCTGGGTGACGGCGACATCCCGTGGGCCGCGGAACTCACGCGGCTCCTGACGGAAGCGGCGAAGGGTCCCGCGCCGATCCGGCAGATCCAGGCCAGCATCGAGACGCATTGCCCGCAGGACGCGCGCAACGCGACGGCGCGCTCCGTTGCCGCCCTGCGCCGCATCGCGGCCGAGATCGGCGTCGAAGTCGTTTAGATCCAACAACGACCCCACCCTTCGAGGCGCGGTCCCCAGGACCGCGTCTCGAAGGGTGGGCACTAGGCCGGTGTGATGATGAAGCCGGCGCGGGGGAAGTGGACCACCACGTCGCCGACCTGTTCGTCATGGCGCCCGATCGAGACTCGGTCGTTGGTCAGGCCGACCAGTACGCCGCTCACCGGCACCTTGCCGGTATCGTCGGGCGTGACGCTGACCGTCTGGCCGGCCTTCAGGCCGCTGGGATCGTCGGCGTCCACGCGGGTCGCCTCGGGCGTCGCGGCCTTGGCGATGGCGATGGCGTCGGCGGCCACCATCTCGGTCGGCCTGCCGCTGCCGACGGCCTTCATGCGCTCCGACCAGGCCGTGATCAGGGGCAGCCGGTCGAGCGGCGGGACCGGCTTGCCGCCACCCATCCGCTCCTTGATGAACCACACCGGATTGTAGAGCGCGCAGTCGGCCAGGCACGGCGCATCGCCCAGCAGATACGGCCGCCCGTCGGCCAGCATCTGTTCGGCCAGCGCGAGCTGGGCGTAGGTCTGCTGCAGCGCCATTGGTGCGGCCGCCTTCAACGCGGCCGCATCGAACGAGCGGCCGGTGAAGGCGCTGCGGTCCTTGAGGAAGGCCTCGGGCAGCTTGTCGCCGAGCGCGCCCATCACGACGCCGACGGCGGCCCAGAAGATGTTGCGGTCGACCCACATCGCGAGCGCCCGCGCCTCGCCTTCCCTGCCCTTCGGCAGCAGCGGCGGCGTCGGTGCGCGCCTCTCGATCTCCAGCATGATCAGCTGCGTGTCGCAGTAGATGTCGGCGCCGACCTGCATCACCGGCGTCTTGCGATAGCCGCCGGTCAGCGGCATCAGGTCGGGCTTGGGCAGAATGGTCGGGATCACGACCGACTTCCAGGCGACCTGCTTGACGCCGAAGGCCACCCGCACCTTTTCCGAGAAGGGCGAATTCGGATAGTGGTGCAGGATCATGTCGCTCATGAGCGCAGGGCCTCGATGTTGGCCGCATAACGCTCCGGCCCGCCAATGAACACGGCCGTGCCGGCGACCAGCACGTCGGCACCGGCCTGGATGCAGCGCTTCGCCGTCTCGACGTTGACGCCGCCATCGACCTCGAGATCGATCGGCTTGCCGAGGGCGTCGATCGCCTTGCGCAGGGCAGCGATCTTGGCGAGCTGGCTTTCGATGAAGGCCTGTCCGCCGAACCCGGGATTGACGCTCATCACCAGCACCAGGTCGAGATCGCCCAGCACATGCTCGATGGCGGCAAGCGGGGTCGCCGGATTGAGCACCGCGCCCGCCTTCCGTCCGAGGCCCTTGATGAGCTGGATCGTGCGATGGACGTGCGGGCCGGCCTCGGGGTGAAAGGAGATCACGTCGGCGCCGGCATCGACATAGGCGGGCACCAGCGGATCGACCGGCGAGATCATGAGGTGGACGTCGAAGGGCTGCTTGCTGTGCTTGCGCAGCGCCTTCACCACCATCGGCCCGATCGTCAGGTTGGGCACGAAATGCCCGTCCATCACGTCGACATGGATCCAGTCGGCGCCGGCTTCGGTGATCGCCTCGACCTCACGGCCGAGCGCGGCGAAATCCGCCGACAGGATGGAGGGGGCGATGCGGACGGGCTGTTGCGGCATGAATTACCTTTAAAGGGGGGTCTCAGGTGCCGGGACGGGTCGGGGCTTCCCAACCCTTGCGCCGGAAGGGATTGGCCGGGAAGGAGCCCAGCATCTTCAGCTCCTCGGAGAAGAAGCCCAGTTCCTCCAGCGCCAGCAGGACGTTGCGCTGCTCGGGATGGCCCTCGACCTCGGCATAGAACAGCGCCTGCTCGAAGCGGGCGCCGGAAAGATAACTTTCCAGCTTCACCATGTTGACCCCGTTGGTCGCGAACCCGCCCAGCGCCTTGTAGAGCGCCGCCGGGCGGCTCTTCACCCGGAACAGGAAGGCGGTCATGCACTGCACGGTGCGCCAGTCGGGATGGGCTTCCTCACGCGAGAAGACCAGCATGCGCGTGGTGTTGTGGTCGGCGTCCTCGATGTTCTTGGCCAGCACCTTGAGATCGTAGATGCGGGCGGCCAGCGACGAGGCGATCGCGCCGACGCTGGGGTCGCCTATTTCGGCGATCTCGCGGGCGGCCCCGGCCGTATCGGCATGAACCACCGGCTGCAGCCGGTTCTTCTTCAGG
>CAIYWM010000561.1 GCA_903929895.1 uncultured Alphaproteobacteria bacterium | reverse complement strand
GGTGATCGCCAGCTCGAGCGGCAACTCCTCGGTCTTCAAGGCCTTTTCCGAGCGCGCCCTCTCGAACAAGTTCTCCCCGCCGTCGTTCGCGCTCAACCTGGCGCACAAGGACCTGCACCTCGCGATGGAACTGGCCGACGAGCTCGACGTGCCGCTGCCCCAGGGATCGGCCACGCATAACCTCCAGCGCATGGCCCGCCGCATGGGCCTCGGCAACGACGACAGTTCGGCGATTCTGCAGGTCTACCAGTCGGTGCTGAAGAAGACGGTGAAGCCGTAAAGCCGTCCTCCCTATTCAAATGAGACCTCTGCGAAACAAGGCGTTTGAACGGAGAAGTCAGCTGAGATCGGCCTTTGGCAGGCTCGGGCGGGAAGAGTTCGCCCGGCTATCGGTGTCGGGAGGGCTGGGGAAGGCTGCGTCAGGCGGTAAGGACCGCGGCCCGCCGTAGGTTGAGTGCCAGGCACAGCAGTTCCAGGTGCAGGGCGTTGCGATCGAGCCGGAAGTAGCGGACGCGACGATAGCCGTAGCATCGTTTGAGAGTAGCGAAGACATGCTCGACGCCGGCGCGGATCGGGGCGATCAGTCGGTTGCGCTGCCGCTGCCAGTAGGGCAGCACGGCCTGGTGCTTGTGGCTGCGATGCATGATGCGGTCCTTGATGCCGAGTGCCTTGAGCCGGCGCCGCCGCTCTTTGTGCTCGTAGGCGCGGTCGGCATAGACCGCCTTCTCATCGCCCAGGATCAGCTGGTCGGCGACCTGGCTCTCGTAGACCTTGGCCGGCGTCAGCAGCGCGCGGCGGATCAGGCGAGAGCCTTGATCCATGGCGATATGAGCCTTGTAACCGAAGTGCGACGAGCCCCGCTGGCGCGTCCAGTTGGCATCACCATCGAGCTCGCTGCGGCCGGCACCGTCGGCGGTCGCCGCCGGTGGCCTGGCTTGCGCCGCCACCAGCGTGGCGTCGATCATCGTGCCCTGCTTGAGCATTAGGCCGCGCCCCTCGAGCTGACGGTTCAACTCCTCCAGTAGCCGATCACCAAGGTCGGCGCCGATCAGGGCTTGCCGGAAGCGACACAGGGTCGTCTCGTCCGGGGTCCTCTCATCCAGGGCAAAGCCGCAGAAGCGGCGGAATGACAAACGGTCGCCCAGCGCCTCCTCCAGCCCCGGATCCGACAGGCCGTACCATTGCTGCAGCAACAACGCCTTGAACATCGCCAGCGCCCGATACGGCGGCCGCCCGCTCTCGCCGGGACGCACCCGCGACAGCAACTGCTCGAACCGGGGCCAATCGACCAGTCCCGCGATCTTCTCCAGCCGGGCGTTACTGCCCAGCCCCTTGGCCATGAAAGCCTCGGCTAGTCCCAGCTGACCGTCCTGACCTCGCTTCATCCCGGCCTCCGTCAGAGGCCCAATCTGAATCACCAATTCCAAACAACGCCAAGACCTTTTGCAGAGGTCTCATTCAAATGGGGAGGAACGAAGATTCATTTGCCTCCCCATTCAGATGGGGAGGTGTCGGCGTCTTACGCCGCCGGAGGGGACATGTCGTTGGCAAGAGAAGTTCAGCCGAGTTCCAGGCTGGTCACGCCGAACAGGCCGGCATAGTCGACGTCAGGATCCGCGCCCGTGTACATGCGCGCGGTCTCGAAGGAGGGTTTTAGACCGATCTGTTCGGCCAGCTTTACGGCCGGCTTGTTGCGATCGGGCACGTCGATCGCAACGGCCATCGCGCCGAGCTTCGTTGCGAGAGCGCCCACCAGCGCCGACGCGATCTCCGGCGTGGCAGCGTAGAGCGGCCCGACGCGCGAGGCGGCCGCACAGACGCGCATCACGGCGAAGCCTGCGATCTCGCCATCCCGTAGCGCGACGAGGGCCGCCCGCTCCGGCAGCGAGATCCAGGCGGCGAGGAAGGAGTCGCGGGCCTCGGGAAAGAACCTGCGATCGTAGGCGGCAAGCCGGTCGAAGCCGATGCTGCGCGCATCGACGAAGCTGACACCGGCCGGCGGCTTGGGCGACGGCGGCGCGCCTTCATGCCGGATGTTGTTCCACGCCAGCCGGAAGCCCGACTTCCTGTAGTTGCCCTGCTGCGCCACCACGCCATCGAGGCCGACATTCCGTCCCTGAAGCCGCGCCATGCCGGCTTGCCAGACCTGGATGCCGTAGCCCTTCCCGCGCACCGGCGGCCGGGCGATGTAGAAACCCAGGAAGCCGAAGCCCGCGCCGTATTTCACGACCGAGATACAGGCCTGTGGCTCACCGTCCAGTCGACCGATCAGGAACGCTCCGGGATCGGTGCAAAAGAAGGCGTGGGCGTCGGTGTTGCCGGGATTCCAGTTCTCATCGTTGGCCCACGAGGCCATGCGCTGGACGTCGTCGGCGCTGCCGACCGCGATCTCGAATTTCATGCGGCGAAGACTACTCCGCCGCCTTGGCCGTTGCCGCGAAAAAACGGTTCTCCGGCCTCGGCAGGCCGAGATTTTCGCGCAGCGTCGTGCCTTCATACTCTGTGCGGAAGAGACCTCGGCGCTGCAACTCGGGCACGACCTTGTCGACGAAATCGTCGAGCCCGCCCGGCAGGTAGGGGAACATGACGTTGAAGCCGTCGCAGGCTTCCGTCAGGAGCCATTCCTCCATCTGGTCGGCGATCATCGACGGCGTGCCGAGCATACCGAGACCGCCATAGCCGCCCAGGCGGCCGGCGATCTGGCGCACGGTCAGGTTCTCGCGCTTGCCGAGCTCGATGACCCGGTCGCGGCCGCTCTTGCTGGCTTCGGTCTCGGGAATGTCGTCGGGCAGCGGCTTGTCGGGATCGAACTTGCGGGCATCGACGCCCAGCGCCATCGAAACGGCGGCGATCGAGCTGTCGTAGTTCACCAGACCGTCGAGGCGGGCCCGCTTCTCCTTCGCCTCGTCGAGCGAATCGCCCACCACCACGAAGGCGCCGGGCAGGATCTTGATGTGATCGGGATTGCGGCCGACCTTGGCCGCCCGGCCCTTCACGTCGGCATAGAAGGCGCGGGCATCGGCGATCGGGCCGCCGGCGGCGAACACCATCTCGGCGGTCTCGGCCGCAAGCTGGCGGCCGGCATCGGAGGCACCGGCCTGCACGATGACGGGCCAGCCCTGCACCGGTCGGGCGATGTTCAGAGGCCCGCGGACCTTCAGGTACTTGCCCTTGTGATCGAGCACATGCAGGCGTGACGGGTCGAAGTAGATGCCGTTCTCGACGTCGCGCACGAAGGCATCGTCGGCCCAGGAATCCCAGAGGCCCGTCACCACGTCGAAGAACTCGCGGGCGCGGGCGTAGCGCTCGGCATGTGGCATCTGGTCGTCCATGCCGAAGTTCAGCGCGGCATCGGGATTGGACGTCGTCACCAGGTTCCAGCCGGCGCGGCCCTCGCTGATATGGTCGAGCGAGGCGAAGCGGCGGGCGATCGTGTAGGCCGGCTCGAAGGTGCTCGAGGCGGTGGCGATCAGGCCGAGATGCTTCGTGGCCATCGCCAGCGCTGGCAGGAGCGTCAGCGGATCGAACGAGGTCACCGTGGCGCTGCGCTTCAGAGCGTCCATCGGCATGTTCAGCACGGCCAGGTGATCGGCCATGAAGAAGGCGTCGAACTTGCCGCGCTCCAGCGTCTGCGCGTACTTCACCAGTGCCTTGAGATTGAAGTTCGCGTCCGGCGTGCCGCCGGGATAGCGCCACGCGGCGGTGTGGATGCTGACAGGGCGCAT
>CAIYWM010000560.1 GCA_903929895.1 uncultured Alphaproteobacteria bacterium | reverse complement strand
TCTGCTCACCCTCGCGCCGCTGCTGCTGGCGGCCGGCACCGCCACTGCCCAAAGCTTTCCCACCAAGCCGCTCACCCTGATCGTGCCGTTTCCGGCCGGCGGTCCCAGCGACGCGCTGGCCCGCGCGCTGGCGCAGGGCATGGCGGCGGATCTCAAGCAGACCGTCGTGGTCGAGAACATCGGCGGCGCCAGCGGCACGATCGGGCTGACCAAGCTCGTGAACGCCACGGCCGACGGCTACACGATCGGCTTCGGCACGATCGGTACGCACGTGGCCAACGCCGCCCTTTTCAAGAAGCTGCCTTACGATCCGCTGACCGGCTTCGAGCCGATCGGCCTTGCCGGCACGGCGCCGCTGCTGCTGGTCGCCAAGGCGGTGCTGCCGGTGTCGAACCTCAAGGAGTTCATCGCCTATGCCGAGAAGAACAAGGCGGGCATGACCTATGGCAGCGCCGGCGTGGGCTCGATCTCCCACTATGCCTGCGTGGTGCTGCTGTCGGCGCTCAAGCTCAACATCACCCATGTGCCCTATCGCGGCGTGGCGCCGGCGATGAACGACCTGATGGGCGGCCACATCGACTTCATGTGCGACCAGACGACGACGGCGCTGCCGCAGATCGCCGGTGGCAAGATCAAGGCGCTCGCGGTGCTGAGCGACCAGCCCTTGCCGCAGCTTCCGGGTGTCGCGACGGCGGCCAGCCAGGGCTACGACGTGAACCTGCGCTCGTGGAACGCGCTGTTCGCGCCAAAGGGCACGCCGCAGCCGGTGATGGTGCGGCTGAACCAGGCGCTGCGGGCGGCGGTGGCCGATCCGGCGCTGGTGAAGCAGATGACGGCGGTCGGTGTCGATCTGCCGTCGCCGGACGCGCTGCAGCCGGCTACCGTGACGGCGCTGATCGCGCGCGGGCTGGAGAAGGACGTGCCGGCGCTCAAGGCGCGCGGCGAGTATCTCGACTGAAGGATGAAATCTTGAAGCTGATCGACATCGAGACCCCGGCGGCGCTGATCGACGAGCGCCGCATGGCGGGCAACATCGCGCGCCTGCAAGGCCATCTCTCGGCACTCGGCGTGCGACTGCGGCCGCACGTGAAGACCTCGAAGTGCATCGAGGTCGCGCGCGCCCAGCAGGAAGCGGGCGCCGTGGGCATCACGGTCTCGACCCTGAAGGAGGCCGAGCAGTTCTTCGCCGCGGGCTTCACCGACGTGCTCTATGCGGTCTGCATCGTGCCGGACAAGCTCGATCGCGCGCTGGCCCTCATCCGAAAGGGCTGCGCGCTGACCTTGCTGGTCGATTCGGTGGCGGCGGCCGAGGCGGTCGTGGCGAAGGGCAGGGAAGCGAACCAGACGTTCGAGGTCATGATCGAGATCGATTCCGACGGCCATCGCTCGGGCGTGCAGCCCGAAGCGCCGGAGCTGATCGCGATCGGCCAGGTGCTGCAGGCGGGCGGCGCGACGGTGAAGGGCGTGCTCACCCATGCCGGCAGTTCCTACGATCTCGACACACCGGCGGCGCTGCAGGCGCTGGCCGAGCAGGAGCGGGCGCTGTGCGTGCGCGCCGCCGAGCGCCTGCGCGCCGTGGGCATCGCCTGTCCGGAAGTCAGCATCGGCTCGACGCCGACCGCGATTGCCGCGCAGCATCTCGAAGGCGTCACCGAGGTGCGGGCCGGCGTCTACGTCTTCTTCGACCTCGTGATGTCCAATGTCGGCGTCTGCACGCCGCAGGACGTGGCGCTTTCGGTGCTGACCGAGGTGATCGGCCATCAGCCCGAGAAGGGTTGGGTGATCGTCGATGCCGGCTGGATGGCGATGAGCCGCGACCGCGGCACCCAGCGCCAGAAGATCGACTATGGCTACGGCGCCGTGTGCGATGTCGATGGCAATGTGATCGACGGGCTGATCGTTTCGGGCGCCAATCAGGAACATGGGATCGTCGCGCGCCGCGACGGCTCGGCCGATGCGGGCCTGGTCGAGCGTTGTCCGATCGGCACGCGGCTGCGCATCCTGCCGAACCACGCCTGCGCCACCGGCGCTCAGTATCCGGCCTATCTCGCCGTCACGCCGGCCGGCGACGCGACGCCCTGGCCGCGCTTCCAGGGGTGGTGAGCGGAAGTTTTCGCCTCAAGTTCTCACACACCGCCTCACCTGAGGAGCACGCCACAGGCGTGCGTCTCGAAGGATGGACAACTGACGTGGTGCTCGTGCCCATGCTTCGAGACGCGCTCCTGCGGAGCGCTCCTCAGCATGAGGACTTTATCCAAAGTCGGCTTGATGTAATCCCGCTCGGAAAGTCACTAAACCGTCGTGCCGAAATGGCTGCCCAGCGCACGGCGGCCTGAATCCGTGAGGCGCACGGTGCGGCTGCGGCGCAGGCGCTCGGCCCAGCCGCGCTTGAAGAAAGTGTCGGCGATGGCCGCGCCCAGGGCGCCCGAGATGTGCGGCCGGCGCTCGCTCCAGTCGAGGCACTGGCGCGCGAAGTGGCGCGTGCTCGCCTGGCGCGCCGCGCCGAGATCGACACCCAGCTTGCCGCAGAACAATTCGCCCGAGGACGTGAGCTGCCAGTCACGCGGGCCTTTGGGTTCGAGATGGCCCTGGCGGGTGAGCGAGTCGGTGACGGCGATGCCGACCTGGCCGGCGAGATGGTCGTAGCAGGTGCGGCAGAAGCGGAGATCGGGGTCACGCCGCCACGCCGCGGTCTTCGACGCCGGCGTCGCCCGCGTGCCGGCCAGCGCCATCAGCGATTCGATGGCGTGCGCCACTTCGGGCGAGGCCAGGCGATAGAAGCGGTTGCGGCCCTGGGCGCGGGCGGCCAGCAGGTCCGCCTCGACCATGCGCGCGAGATGACCGCTCGCCGTCTGGGCGGTGATGCCGGCATTGTGCGCGAGGTCCGACGCGGTGTGGGCGCGACCGTCCATCAGCAGCGACAGCATCGAGGCGCGCGCCGGGTCGCCCATCAGGGCCGCGATTTGAGAGAGAGCGTTCACGGTGGTCATGCCCAAACTCTAGGCCCGGCCGTCCGCGCTCGCCACGGTCAATGGTTCGGTAGTCGCCGAAGTATAGTTGTCATCCTGAGCGCAGCGAAGGATCCTTCG
>CAIYWM010000559.1 GCA_903929895.1 uncultured Alphaproteobacteria bacterium | reverse complement strand
CCCCGGCGCTCGAACAGGGTGAGGCCAAGCTGCTGCTGCAGGTCGCGGATCATCCGGCTGACCGCGGGCTGGGTGACGTTGATCAGCTTCGCGGCCATGCCGGCACCGCCGGTCAGTACCACGGCGCGGAAGGCTTCGATCTGGCGTGGATTGAGGCTGCGCACGGCATTTCATAACATTTTGCTATGAAGCTTGGCAGAAAATTGGATTTGACGCCGTGGGCTGCGGCATAAAACACTGATTGCAGGGGAACTCACGAACGGAGGGGGCAATGACCCGTTTGGCACGCTTCGGCGCAATCGCCGGTCTGGCTTTGTTGGCGGGCTCGCTGCCCGCGCTCGCGCAGCAGAAAACGCTCACCGTCGCGGCCTATGGCGGCGTATGGGACAGCCACCTGCGTAAGGAGGTCTTCCCCGAATTCGAGAAGAAGCACGGGGTGAAGGTCGAATACGTCGCCGGCAATTCCACCGACACGCTGGCGAAGCTGCAGGCCCAGAAGGGCAACCAGGTGATCGACGTCGCCATCATGGACGACGGCGTGATGTACCAGGCGATCCAGCTCGGTTTCTGCGCGCCGATCCAGGGGATGGACAAGAGCGAGCTCTATCCGGCGGCGCTGTTCAAGGACGACAAGGCCGTCGCCGTCGGCCAGACCGGCACCGGCTTCATGGTCAACACCAAGGTCTTCAAGGAGAAGGGCTGGCCGATCCCGACCTCGTGGAACGACCTCAAGGATCCCAAGTTCAAGAAGCAGCTGGTGATCCCGCCGATCAACAATACCTACGGCCTCTACACGCTCATGATGTACGCCCGCATGAACGGCGGCGGCGAGAAGAACATCGAGCCGGGCTTCAAGGTGATGAAGGCCGACATCAACCCCAACGTGCTGGTCTACGAGCCCTCACCGGGCAAGATGACCGAACTGTTCCAGTCGGGGCAGGCCAACATCGCCGTGTGGGGCACCGGCCGCGTTCAGGCCTTCGCCAACACCGGCTTCCCGGTCGACTTCATCTATCCCAAGGAAGGCGCGCCCATCCTGCTCGCCTCGGCCTGCCCGGTCGCCAAGGCCTCGGTCAATCCGCTGGCGCACGAGATGATCAAGCTGCTGGTGTCGACGCCGGTGCAGACCGGCATGGCCAAGGCCATGGGCAACGGGCCGGTCAACACCAAGGTCGACGTCAACATGCCGGAGCTCAAGATGGCGCCGGTCGGCGAGCGGGCGAAGCTGATCATCGCGCCGGACTGGGATGCCATCAACGCCTCGCGCGACGACTGGACCAAGCGCTGGAACCGCGAGGTCGAGCGCTGAGCCAATAGGTCAATCGTGCATCATCCCGTCTATGTGTTTCGCCACGGCGAGACCGTCTGGAATGCCGAGAAGCGGGCCCAGGGCTTTCTCGACTCGCCGCTGACCGAGACGGGGCGTGCGCAGGCACGCGCCATGGGGCGGGCGCTGGCGCATGAGCTGCGGCAGGCCGGTCACGCACCTGCGGACGTCGTGGTTCGGGCGAGCCCGCTCGGCCGTGTCCGTGAGACCCTGGCCCTCGCCGCAGAAGAGGCCGGTCTCGCGCATCACGAAGGGTCGTTCGACGATCGCCTGCGCGAGATGAGCTGGGGCGAATGGGACGGGCTGACCGGCCCGGAGATCGAGGCGCGCTGGCCCGGTGCGATGGCGGCACGGCGGCTCGATCGCTGGACCTACGAGCCGCCGGGCGGCGAGAACTACATCGCCGCCGCCGCGCGCGCCCGGGCGGCCCTCGACGATATTGCCGCCCTCGCCATGGAGCGTCCGGTTGCCGTGTTCGCCCATGGCGGCATCGGACGGGTGCTGCGCGGCCTGTTTCTGCGCGTGCCCGAGGCCGAGATCCTCGACATGGACCAGCCGCAGGATGCCTTCTATCGGCTGCACCGCGACACGGCGGCGCGCATCGTCTCGCATAGCGCGGACTAGATGGCGTTCCTCGAACTGGAGGCGCTCACCAAGTCGTTCGGCGCGCACAACGCCGTCGACGGGCTGACGCTGGGCGTTGAGAAGGGTGAGTTCGTGGCGCTGCTCGGACCCTCGGGCTGCGGCAAGACCACGACGCTGCAGATGATCGCCGGCTTCGTCGAGCCGACCTCCGGAGCGATCCGGCTGGGCGGCAAGGATCTGCTGGCGATCAAGCCGGCCAAACGCGGGCTCGGCATCGTCTTCCAGAGTTACGCGCTGTTCCCGCACATGACCGTGGCGGAGAATGTCGGCTTCGGGCTGGAGATGCAGGGCGTCGCCGCCGCCGAACGCAGGACGAGGGTCGGCGAGACGCTGGAGTTGGTCGGGCTCGGCGCCTTCACGACCCGCTTTCCGCGCCAGATGTCGGGCGGGCAACAGCAGCGCGTAGCGCTGGCCCGCGCGCTGGTCATTCGGCCGCAGATCCTGCTGCTCGACGAGCCGCTGTCCAACCTCGACGCCAAGCTGCGCGAGGGCATGCAGATCGAGCTGCGCCAGATCCAGCGCACGGTCGGGACGACGACGATCCTGGTCACGCACGACCAGGCCGAGGCGATGGCGCTGTCGGACCGCATCGTGGTGATGAACCAGGGCAGGGCCGAGCAGATCGGCCCGCCGCATGAAGCCTACGAGCGGCCTGCGACGCCCTTCGTGGCCAACTACCTCGGCAAGACCAACCTGGTGAACGGTGCCACCGTGCGGCCCGAGCGCATTTCCTTCGCCGCGTCCGGCCTCGCCGGCACGGTGCGCACCCGCATCTTCCAGGGCAACCACTGGCTCTATCAGGTCGACACCGCGTCCGGCCTCGTCACGGTGATCCGCCAGAACACCGGCGAGGCGATGCCGGGCGAGGGCGATGCCGTGGAGCTCGCCTGGGAGGGCCGCGCGTGAGGGCGGCGCCCTATCTCCTCTGCATGCCGGCGCTGGTCCTGTTCGCCGGAATCGTGATCGTGCCGCTCGCCATGACGGTGCTGCTCTCGTTCCACGACTGGGGCCAGTACAAGGGCATCGAGCCGGTCTTCATCCTGAAGAACTGGCAGGAGGTGCTGGGCGATTCGTACTTCCACGAGATGTTCGCCCGCACCTTCCGCATCGCCTTCTTCGTGACGCTGCTGGCGGCGGTGTTCGGCGCGCCCGAGGCCTACATCCTGAACCGGATGCGCAGCCCGTGGCGAGGCATCTTCCTGCTGGTGATCCTGGGCCCGCTGCTGATATCCGTGGTCGCGCGCACGCTGGGCTGGGCGCTGCTGTTCGGCGGCAACTCGGGCCTGGTGAACAAGGCGCTGATGGGCATGGGTCTCATCTCCGCGCCGCTGCCCTTCATGTTCACCGAGACCGGCATCGTGATCGCGCTGGCGCATGTGCT
>CAIYWM010000558.1 GCA_903929895.1 uncultured Alphaproteobacteria bacterium | reverse complement strand
GCGCTGAACCATGCCGTCGACCACGACGCGGTTGCAGAGGAAGACACCTGTCAGAGTGATGTCGATGACCTGACGCCAGGCGTCGACGGGATACTTGGCGACCGTGGTGTTGGGCCCGGTGATGCCCGCACTGGCGACCAGGATATCCGGGGGTGCCAGCAGTTTCTCCGTCTCGGCCAGCGCCCTGGCGACGTCCGCCTCGCTGGTCACGTCGACGGCGATGGCCACCGCGCCCTTCAGGGTCGCGGCGGACTGTTTCGCGCGCTCGGGATCGCGATCCCACAGGGCGACCCGCCCGCCGCCCTGGGTGATCTTCGCGGCACAGGCTAGGCCAATGCCGCGTGCGCCACCGGTGACGATCGCGGTCCGGCCCCGGAACGGTTCGGCCTCCATGTCTTCCTCCCAAATCCTTGAATTATCTTGCGATTCCCAGCATATCGGCGCGCCGGGGCATCCGCTACACTGGGCGCTTCGCTGCCTCGAGTTTTTGCGGGAGTTTCATGCCTTCGCCCATTCCGGCGTCCATCGACGCCACCGTCGAGCTGCTGAAGGGCGGCGACTACATCGCCGACCGCAGCCTCGCCACGGTCCTCTATCTCGCCCTCAAGCTGGGTCGTCCTCTGTTCTGCGAAGGCGAGGCGGGCGTCGGCAAGACCGAGATCGCCAAGGTGCTGGCCGAGACCCTGAAGCGGCCGCTGATCCGTCTGCAATGCTACGAAGGCCTCGACGTCGCCTCGGCGGTGTACGAGTGGAACTATGCCCGCCAGATGATCGAGATCCGCCTGGCCGAAGCGCAGGGCGTGCACGACCGCGGCGAACTCGCGGCCGATATCTTCGATGAGAGGTTCCTGATCCGCCGTCCGCTGCTCGAGGCGCTGCAGCCGCATGTCGGCGGCGCCCCGATCCTGCTGATCGACGAGCTGGATCGTACCGACGAGCCTTTCGAGGCTTATCTGCTCGAAGTCCTCTCGGATTTCCAGGTGACGATCCCGGAACTCGGCACGATCAAGGCGGCGGAACGACCGATCGTCATCATCACCTCGAACCGCACGCGCGAGATCCACGATGCGCTGAAGCGGCGCTGCTTCTACCACTGGGTCGACTATCCCGACCTCAAGCGCGAGCTGGAGATCCTGAAGGTCAAGGCGCCGGGCGCCAGTGAACGCCTGTCGCGGCAGGTCGTGGGCTTCGTGCAAGAACTTCGGAAGCTCGACCTGTTCAAGGCGCCGGGCGTTGCCGAAACGATCGACTGGTCGACGGCCCTGTCCGAACTCGATGTGCTCGACCTCGACCCGCGGACGATCAACGACACGCTGGGCGTACTGCTCAAGTACCAGGACGACATCCAGCGCCTCCAGGGCTCGGAAGCGGCCGAGATCCTGCGCAAGGTGAAGTCCGACATCGCCGCCCAGCCGCTGGGCTGAGCCATTGATGGACACGCTGCCCGATCCACCGGCCGGACTGCCGGGGCGCGAACCGCGCGGCGGCAAGATTGCCAGCAATATCGTGCACTTCGCGCGGACCTTGCGCACGGCCGGTCTGCGGGTCGGGCCGGGGCAGATCCTGCGCGCGATCGAGGCCGTCGAGGTGGCAGGTATCCGTAATCGCGACGACTTCTACTGGACGCTCCATTCGGTCTTCGTGAACCGCCGCGACCAGCGCGAGATCTTCGATCAGGCATTCCACGTCTACTGGCGCAACCCGCGCCTGCTCGAGAAGATGATGGACATGCTGCTGCCGCAGATCGGCGTGCCGGCAGAGCAGGACAAGGGCAAGCAACTCAGCCGGCGCCTGCAGGACGCGTTGCAGCCCGGGCAGGGCGAAGCACCGGAGCAATCCGAAGAGCCGCCGGAAGTCGAGGTCGAGGCGACCTTCACCGTGTCCGACCGCGAGGTGCTGCAGACGCGCGACTTTGAGCAGATGTCGCAGACCGAGATCGACGAAGCCTTGCGGGCCATCTCCCGTCTGCGCCTGCCGGTCCCGGAACGGCGCACGCGCCGCTACCAGGCGGCGCGGCGTGGGCCGCGCATCGATTTCCGCGCCTCACTGCGCCGCGCGATGCGGCCGGAGGGGCTGACGGAGCTGTCCCGCCGCGAGCCACGCCGGCGGCCGCCGCCGCTGGTCATCCTGTGCGACATCTCCGGCTCCATGGCCCGCTACACGCGGATGTTCCTGCATTTCATGCATGCGATCACCAACGACCGGGACCGCGTCTACTGCTTCACCTTCGGCACGCGCCTGTCGAACGTGACGCGGGCCTTGCGCAACCGCGACGTCGACATCGCCCTGCAGAAGGCGTCGGCGCAGGTCGAGGACTGGTCGGGCGGCACGCGCATCGGCCAGGCGCTGCATGAATTCAACAACAAGTGGTCGCGCCGCGTGCTGGGGCAGGGCGCGGTGGTTCTCCTCATCACCGACGGGCTGGATCGCGAGGGCGCGTCCGGCCTGGATGAGGAAATGGAACGCTTGCATAAGTCCTGCTCACGCATGATCTGGCTCAACCCGCTCTTGCGGTACGGCGGCTACGAGCCCAAGTCTCAGGGCAACAAGGCCATGCTGCCGCATGTCGACGAATTCAGGCCCGTCCACAACCTGGAGAGCCTGTCCGGGCTGATCGCGGCGCTGGGCGCCCGCACGGTCGGGGCCGACAAGCGGCTCGCGGGATGGCAGACCGAACTTCGCAAGGAGTAGACCATGAGCGACGCACTGGAAGTTCTCGATCAGGTCGGCAAGTGGAAGGCCGACGGCAAGGGTGTCGCGGTCGCCACCGTGATTGTCACCTGGGGATCCTCGCCGCGCCCCGTGGGCAGTCAGCTTGGCGTCGACGATGCCGGCAACATGGTGGGCTCGGTCTCCGGCGGCTGTATCGAAGGCGCGGTCGTCAAGGAGGCGCTCGACGCCATCAAGGACGGCAAACCGCGGCTGCTCGATTTCGGTGTCACCGATGAGCAGGCCTGGGATGTCGGTCTCGCCTGCGGCGGCAAGGTCCAGGTCTTCGTCGAGAAGGTGGATTGATCCGATGAAAGCCGAAACCCTCGCGGCCCTCCAGGACGCGCGCACCAAGCGGCGGGCGGTGACGCTCGCAACCCGCCTGAGCGATGCCGCCGAAGCACTGGTCTATCGCGACGCTGTCAGGGGCGAGCTGGCGGGCGATGCCGCCATCGTCGCGGCGGCGCGCCTCGCCCTGGAGATCGGCAAGAGCGAGACGGTGGATATCGAAGGCGCCAAGATCTTCCTGAACGTCTATGTGCCGCCGCCGCGGCTGGTGATCGTCGGTGCCGTGCACATCGCGCAGTCGCTGGCGCCGATGGCGGCCATGCTCGAGTTCGACGTCACCGTGGTCGATCCGCGCGGCGCATGGGCCACGACACAGCGCTTCCCCGGGGTGAAGGTGATCCTGGACTGGGCCGACG
>CAIYWM010000557.1 GCA_903929895.1 uncultured Alphaproteobacteria bacterium | reverse complement strand
TCGTTCCGATCGAATAGCCCAGAGGCTTCCATGAACATCCAGACTCCTGTCGACCCCCCCAACGACCTCATCGAGCAGGCGCGCGGCGTGCTGCCGGGCGGCAGCTTCGGCAATATGCCGGCCGAGGTGGTCCTCAAGGAGGGCAGGGGCGGCCGGATCTTCGACGAGTCCGGCAAGGAGTATGTCGACTTCCTGCTGGGCTCCGGCCCGATGTTCATCGGACATGCCCATCCCGAGGTCACGGCGGCGGTGCAGGCGCAGCTGCCGCTGGGCACCACCTTCTTCGGCAACAACCGCCACGGCATTGCGCTCGCCGAGGCGATCGTCGACGCCGTGCCCTGCGCCGAGCAGGTACGCTTCGTCTGCTCCGGCACCGAGGCCGACCTCTATGCGATGCGGGCCGCGCGCGCTTTCCGCAAGCGCGACAAGATCCTGAAGTTCGAGGGCGGCTATCACGGCATGAGCGACTATGCGCTGGTGTCGCTGGCGCCCAAGAGCCCCGGCAATTTCCCGCGCGGGTCCATCGATTCGGCGGGCATTCCGAAGTCGGTGGCCGACGAGATGGTGGTCGCGGCCTTCAACGACATCGACATGGTCAGGAGCCTGATCGAGGAGCAGAAGGACGAGCTGGCCGGCGTCATCGTCGAGCCGTTCCAGCGCCTGATCCCGCCCAAGCCCGGCTTCCTGCAGGCGCTTCGCGAGGTGACGGCCGAGCACGGTATCCCGCTGATCTTCGACGAGGTCGTGACCGGCTTCCGCTTCGCCTATGGCGGTGCCCAGGAATATTACGGCGTCACGCCCGACCTCTGCACCCTGGGCAAGATCGTGGGCGGCGGCTTCGCGCTGGCGGCCACCGCCGGCCGCGCCGACATCATGAAGCACTTCGATCGTCTCGCGATGACCGACGAGGACTTCATCTTCCAGGTGGGCACGCTGTCGGGCAATCCGGTCGCCGCGGTCGCGGGCCTCGCGACGCTCGAGGTGCTGAAACGCCCCGGCACCTACGAAGGCGTCTTCGCCAACGGCCGCAAGCTGATGGACACGCTGTCGGAGCTCCTCAAAAAGCACGGCGTGAAGGCGCAGGTGATCGGTGAGCCGCCGCTGTTCGACATCATCTTCACCGATCAGCCGGTGAAGGATTACCGCGACACGCTGAAGGCCGACACCGCGCTCCAGAAGCGTTTCAACCAGGCGCTGCGCGCCCGCGGCATCATGAAGGGCGACAGCAAGTACTATGTCAGCGTGGCCCACACCCAGGCCGACATCGATCACACGATCGGCGCCTGGGAAGAGGCGCTGAAAGAGATCAAGTGAGGCGCTGACGCGAAAGGTCCCTCGCTGCGCTCGGGATGACAAATCTTCTCAGATTGCCGCCGTGCGTCGATGCCGAAAGCGGTGTCATCCCGAACGGAGTGAGGGACCCTTCTTCTTAACTCAACCCGCCCTACGGGCTGTCGAGGCCCTTCGACTTCAGGATCTTGCCATTCTCGGGATTGGCGAGCGCCAGCAGCAGCGCGTTGGCGGCGGCGCGGTTGCCGGAAGCCACGGAGATGCCGCCGGAATAGATCGTGTAGTTCTGCAGCATCAGCGGGATCGGCCCGACGAACTGCACGCCCGGCATGCCCATCAGCTCGCTGCTCTGCTGGAGCGCGACGTCGGCCTTGCCGTCGACGATGCGCTCGGCGGCCAGCCCGCCCTGGACCAGCACGCTCTTGGGCTTGAGCTGGTCGGCGATCCCCATCTGCTGGAAGAGCTGGGCGACATAGATGCCGCTCGACCCGCCCGAGGCCGGATCGATGTAGGCAACGGCGCGTGCCGCCAGCAGCGCCTTCTTGAAACCGTCGGGCTCGGAAATGTCGGGCACCGGTGCGCCCTGCTTGATCGCCATGCCGACGCCGGCACGGGCCAGTTCCTTGGCGCTGCTCTCCTCGATGCGGTTGCCCAGGAACTGGGCCATCGGGACCGGCGGGATGACCACCACGTCGAAATACTCGCCGGCGGCGACGCGCTTCTGCAGCACCCCGGTCGTGCCGCTGTCGATCGTCACCTTGTGGCCGGTCTTCTTCTCGAAGTCGGCGACGATCTCGAGGGCGGCCGGCTTGTAGGCACCCGCGGTCAACAGCTTGAGGTCGGCGGCCGAGGCGCCGCCCGCGGCAAGGGCGAACAGGAGGACGAGCAGGACGCGCATGGTTTCCCTCAGGCTGGCGTGCCCATGATGTAGGGCTTCAGCGCAGCATACATCAGCGCGTGCGTCGGTGTCGGGACATTGTGCTTCCTGCCCAGTTCCACGACCTTGCCCGACAGCCAGGGCAGCTCGATCCGGTTGCCGCGCAGCAGGTCGACCGCCATCGACGCCATCAGGTGCGGCGGCGCATTGCGGTTGAAGTTGAAGGTCCGCTCGACGATGTCGGCGGGCAGGGCGACGCCCAGCGCGCGCCCGACCGCGGCCACTTCCTCGTAGGCGGCCCCGAACATCGCGTTGATGTCGGCATCGTCACGCAGCTTGCCGACCGGCAGGCGCGTAAGTGCCATGACGCCGGCATTGGAGGCGAGCAGCACGAACTTGATCCAGAGATCGGTCAGGATGGCCTCGCTCAGCACACCGTCGATGCCGGCCTTCCTGCACATCTCGGCGAACGCCACGGCGCGCGGGCTGCGGCCGCCGTCGGGTTCGCCGAACACCATGCGCATTACCGTGCCGGTCTGGCGGATCAGCCCCGGCTCGGCGATGGTCGCGCTGATGTTGGCGACGCCGGGCATCACGGCGCGGGCACCGAGGATCGGAACCAGGCGCTCGTGGGCGTCGACGCCGTTCTGGAGGGTGATGACGGCTGTGTCGGGCCCGATCATCGGCTTGATCGCGGCGCCGGCGCTCTCGACGTCCCAGAGCTTCACGCAGAACAGCACATAGTCGACCGGGCCGACCTCGGCCGGATGCTCGGTGGCCTGCGTCGGCTGCAAGTGGGTGTCGCCGCGCACGCTCTCGACCCTCAGCCCATCCTTCTTCATGGCCGCGAGATGAGCCCCGCGGGCGATGAAGGTGACGTCGGCGCCGGCCAGCGCGAGCGCCGCGCCATATCCGCCTCCGACGCCGCCGGCGCCGACAACCGCGATCCTCATGTGGCTCGTCTCCTATGCCGCCGTGATGCTGCCGACCAGCAGGCAGCCCACCCGGCCGCTCAGCCGTACCGGCACGGTGATGTCCAGCCGTAGCGCATAATCCGACGCCAATCTGCGCTCGGCGCCCTGCACCGCCACCGTCGCGTCGCCGTGGGGACTGTAGGCAATGTGCGTTCCGGGTTGCAGGATGAGCGTGCGGTCCTCGTCGAGGATGGCGATGTCGACCTTAACCTTGGCCCGGGCGCCGATGAGGTTGACGACCTCCACCGGCCCGGCTTCCAGCCGGCTGACGATTTTGGTCTCGCCCGTGAAGCGCACGGGCCGGAAGGGTTGGCGCACGTCGATCTCTCCCGTGGGCGTATCGAGCACTAACCCGCTGCCGGAGACGAGGACCTGGACGCGATCGAACCCCGTATAGTCCGAGAACGGGCCGGGCTGCACGATCGGCGTGCGGCCGAACCGCCAGACATCGCCCGAGAAGGCGATGTCGACGGTCGTGCCGCCGCCGTTCT
>CAIYWM010000556.1 GCA_903929895.1 uncultured Alphaproteobacteria bacterium | reverse complement strand
TTGTAGGCGACGTACGGATAGGTGGTGATGACCGCCATCGACGAGATGTTGATGATCACGCCGCTCTGCTGCTCGCGCATGATCGGGAGCACATACTTGGCGGCGAAGATACAGCTCTTGAGGTTGATCGCGGTGCAGCGGTCGAAGGCTTCCTCAGTGATGTCCAGCAACTCGGCATCGCCGCCGGCCAGCGAGACGCCGACATTATTGTGCAGGATGTCGACCCGGCCCCAGCGCGCATGCGTCTCGTCGACCATGGCCTTGAGCTCGGCGCCCTCGGTCACGTCGGCCTTGAAGGCGACCGCCGTGCCCTGGTTGGCGCCGATCATCTCGACGGTCTCCTTTGCCGAGTCGAGATTGTGATCGACGCAGAGGACCTTGGCGCCCTCGCGCGCAAAGGTGAGGGCGGTGGCGCGCCCGTTGCCCATGCCCTCGCCGGGGCTTTGGCCGGCGCCGACGACGATGGCGACTCGATCTTTCAGGCGCATCACTTCACTCCCGGGATCGGGTATTGCTTCAGCACTTCCTTGTACTGCGGCTCGTTGTCGATTTGCATGGTGGCGAGCACGCGGACGACGGCGCAGTAGAAGGCGATGGTGAGCACGAGGTCGGTCATGTGCTCGTCGGACAGTTCCTTCTTGATCTCCGCGAAGGTGGCGTCGGACATCGCGAGGGCCTTCACCATCTCGCGCGCGCCCCTGAGGATCGCCTTGGCGAGCGGCTCGAGCCCGGAGGGCTTGCCCTCGGTCTCGGCCATAAGGGCCTGGATGTCCTCGTCGGTGACGCCGAATTCCTTGCCGATCTTCACATGGTGGGTGAATTCGTATTCCGACTTCTCCAGCCAGCCGACCTGCAGGATGGCCAGTTCGCGCAGGCGGGGATCGAGCTTGCTCTTGAAGCGGATGTAGCCGCCCAGTCCGCTGAAGGCCCGCGCCATGTCGGGCGAGTTGACCAGAAGCTTGTGCAGGTTCGTGTTGCGCTTGAGCATGTCGCGATACTCGGGCGCGACCTGGTCGGGCTCGAGGTAGGGCAGGCGGGCCATCTTGGTTGTTTCTCCCTTTTATTCAGTGATCTTGCGAATCGCGTTCCGGACCTTGCAGGGTCACACCGCCGTCGACGACGAGGACCTGGCCGGTGATGTACCGGGCGTGGTTGCTCAGCAGGAAGCGCACCGCATGGCCGACGTCCCAGCCCGTGCCCTCGGTCTTGAGGACGGAGGCCTTCGCGCGCTGGGCGCGCGCGGCCTCGCTCATGCCGTTGCCGCGGGCATAGACCATCGGCGTGTACACTGGGCCGGGGCAGATGCAGTTCACGCGAATGCCATCGCGCCCATGGTCGACCGCCATCGCCTGGCTGAGGCCGATCACGGCGGCCTTCGAGGTCGTGTAGGTCGTGAGGCCGCGCGGCCGCAGCGCCGAGATCGACGAAATGTTCACGATCGAGCCGCCCTTGGCGGTCTTGATCATGGCCGGGATCGCATGCTTGGAGAGCAGGAACATCGTCTCGACGTTCACCTGCATCACACGACGATACTCCTCGGGCTTCTCTTCCACGACCGAGCCGCGGCTGCCGATGCCGATATTGTTGTCGAGAAAGTCGAGTCGGCCCCAGCGGTCGACCGCGGCATCGACCAGCCGTTTGCACTCGGCCTCCTGCGTCATGTCGCCGGCATGGGCCGCGACATGCAGCCCGCCCTCGGCCTGGATCATTTCGACGGTCCGTTGCGCGAGCTTCAGGTCGCGGTCGGCCACCAGCACGCGGGTGCCGGCGCGGGCCAGCAGGATCGCCGCGGCGCGTCCGTTGCCGATCCCGTCGCCGACGGCGCCGCCGCCGGAAATGATCGCTACCTTGCCGGCGAGCCCGGCATCGTCCTCTGGACCTTTCACAGTTTCCTCCTAGGGCAGGCCGGCGCCGGGCACGTCGACGCGCATCGTCTCGATGCGGCCGTCCTTCCTGTCGGCAATGGCGGGGCCGCTGCCGCTGTTCGTGACGACAAAAAGCGTGCGTCGGTCCTTGCCGCCCAGCATGCAGGCATAGGCCGCGCGTTCGCCGAGATCGAGATCGTGCGTGACCTTGCCGCCTTCGAGCACGCGGACCATGTGATGCGTGAAGGCGCCCGTGACCCAGATGCCACCCTCGGCATCGAGACAGATGCCGTCGGGATTGCAGGTCGGCGTCTCCGCCCAGATCCGCCGGTTGGACAGGGTGCCGTCAGGGGCGATGTCGAAGGCCGTCAGTCGCTTGGCGAAGGTTTCACCGATGATCATCGTCCTGCCGTCGGGCGTGATGACGGTCCCGTTGGGGAACATCAGCTCGTCGGCGGCGGCATGAACCGAGCCGTCGGGATCGACCCGGGCCAGCACGGCGGGCCGCGGCTTCTCGCCGGCGTGCCGGTCGAAGCCGAAGTTGCCGACATAGGCGCGGCCCTTGGCATCGACGATCATGTCGTTGCACAGGCCGGTCGCGATCGCACCCAACTCGGCCTCGACGGTAAGCTTGCCGCCCGCGAATCGCATCAGGCGGCGGTCGGTCATGCTGACGATCAGCATCGTACCGTCCGGACGCCAGCCCAGTCCGGAGGGTTGGCCCGGCACTTCGACGATCGTTTCGGTCTTGCCACTCTCGTCGACGGTCCGCACCTGATGGACATAGAAGTCCGAGAAATAGAGCCGGTCATCCCGCCAGCGCGGGCCTTCGCCGAAGGAGAGGCCGTCGAGCAGCGGTTCGAGTTTCATGGCCGATCCCACTCGATGCGGAAGGAGTTGCCCTCGGGTTTGACGTAGCCGGCATTGGCGCCGGGAAAGTGGGCGGGGCAGAGCAGGGCGTTGCTCTCGACGCAGTCCTCGAGAAGCTTGCGGCGCGAGACCGCCGACATCGCCTGGTCCCAGCAGAATTGGCTCGACCAGTCGGGGTGATAGACCTGGATCGGGTGATGCATGATGTCGCCCGAGAAGCAGGCCTGCTTTCCCTGATCCTTGAGATTGATGGCGATCGAACCCGGCGTGTGGCCGGGATAGTCCTTGATGGTGAGCAGCGGATCGGGCTGGTGGTCGCTCTCGATCATCACTGCCTTGCCAGCCTCGACGACCGGCAGCACCGAATCGTCGAACGAGCCGTCGTTCACCTTGCCTTCACCTTGCGCTTTGCGCTCGCTCTCCCAGTGCGCGTACTCGCGCTTGGCAAAGAGATACTTCGCATTGGGGAAAGTCGGCACCCAGCGACCATTCTCCAGCTTCGTGTTCCAGCCGACATGGTCGACATGCAGGTGCGTGCACATCACGAAGTCGACGGACTCCGCGGGACAGCCGCAGGCCTTGAGCCGGTCGAGGAACGGCGTGTCGAGGTTGTTCCAGCCGGCATTGTGGCGCTGCTTGTGATTGCCGAGACAGGTGTCGATCAGGATCGTGTGCCTGGGTGTCTTGACGATCCAGCTATGGACCGAGCCGATCAGCCGGTCGCTGCCCTCCTGCACGTGCTCCGGCACCATCCAGCCCTTCTGGGCGTCGAAGGCTTCCTGATCGAATCTGGGAAACATGCGGCTGGGCTTGAAGCCCGGACCGCAGATTTCCTCGACCTTCTCGATGGTGGCTCCGCCCAGCGTTCGCACGGTCATGGCGTGGCTTCCTCCGGAATGGGACGGCGAGAAGAGGGCCGTCAGAACGTCACGACGCTGCGGATCGACTCGCCCTTGTGCATCAGGTCGAACGCGTCGTTGATCTTCTCGACCGGCATCGTGTGGGTGATCAGCGAATCGATGTCGATCTTTCCGTCCATGTACCAGT
>CAIYWM010000555.1 GCA_903929895.1 uncultured Alphaproteobacteria bacterium | reverse complement strand
GGCTCAACGTGCTGGTGAACAATGCCGGCATCTCGGGCTCCGCGGCCGAGGACCTCTACGACACGGCGCTGTGGCACAGGCTGATGGACATCAACTCGACCGGCGTCTTCCTCGGCATGAAGTACGGCATCGCCGCCATCCGCAAGACCGGCGGGCCGGGCTCGGTGATCAACCTGTCGTCGATCTCAGGCATCGTCGGCCAGTCCTACATCCATGTCGGCTACAATGCCTCCAAGGGCGCCGTCCGGCTGATCACCAAGGCGGCGGCCGCGCAGCATGGCAAGGAAGGCATCCGCGTGAACTCGGTGCATCCCGGCCTGATGCCGCCCATGCGAACCTCCGGCCGCACCGCCGATCCGGAGCAGCGCGCCAAGACGCTGAAGGGCGTGCCGCTCGGTCGCGCCGGCGAGGTCGACGAGGTGGCCAATGCCATTCTCTTCCTGGCATCGGACGAATCTTCCTACATCACCGGCGCCGAACTGGTGGTCGACGGCGGCTGGACGGCGGTCTGACGTGGCGGAAGACCGTAAGACCGTCGCGCCCTGGAAGGTGCTCGAATCGAAGTACAATTATCGCGATCGCTGGCTGGCGCTGCGCTCCGACACCGTTGAACTGCCGAACGGCCGCGTGCTCACGCCCTTCCATGTCATCGAGCAGCCGGACTGGGTCACCTCGATCGCGATCACGCACGACGGCAATATCGTACTGGTCGAGGAATATCGGCACGGCGCTCGACAGACGATGGTGGAACTGCCGAGCGGCATCCACGATGGCCCGGGCGAGCCCATCGACCAGATCAGGCGTGAACTGCTCGAGGAGACCGGCTTCGCCAGCGACGACTGGCACCCGCTGGGCAGCTTCTTCGCCAACGCGCCCCGCCTCGACAATCGCGTGCACTGCTTCCTGGCGCTCGACGCGCGCAAGGCGGCCGAGCCCAGGCTCGAAGACGGCGAGGTGATCCTGACGCACGAAGTGTCCCTCCCCCGATTTATCGAGGAACTGCGCGACGGTCGCCGCACGTTGCATGGCTTCCAGGGGAGTGCGCTATGGCTGCTGGATGCCTACGCCCGCAGGACCCGGGACAAGCGCCTCGCGGCGCTGCTGGATTGAGAGCGCGGGCCCGCTAGCGCTTCAGCTCGCGCAACCGGCCCGCGACCGCGCACACCATCAAGCCGCCGATCAGCGAGATATGCTCCATGGCGACGCGGAAATGCGGCGTGCGCGCCGGCTCCTGCATCGTCCAGAACGGATGGGCGAGCACGATCGCCACGACCAGGAAGCCGCTCAGGATGCCGCAGCCCAGCCACAGCCAGCGATCCAGCAGGATCAGCAGCGAGCCGACCAGCAGCGTCACGATGAGCACGATGTTGAGGAAGCCCGCCGGCTCCAGGCCGAGCGACTTCAACTCGGCGACGCTGTGATCGAAACCGAACAGGTGAGCGAGCCCCGCGCTCCAGAAGACGAAGGTCAGCACCAGCCTGGCCACAAACCAGCCGATCCCGCTGTCCAGGAAAGCCGCGATCACACGCGGCGTATCGTTGCGGCCCATAGGTTTTCTCCCCCGAGAAGGCGAGCCGAGATCATAAAGCGACAGCCAGACCTCTTCCAGCCATCCCCTTCCGTGCGCAACCGTCTTCGCGCCGGCTACATCGCCTTCAGCAGCTCGACCGCGATCAGCACCATGCCGATGACCGAGACGAACCACGCCATCGTGCGCAGCCAGGCGATGCCGGCGACGTAGATCACGGCATAGGCCACGCGGCCCCAGAAGAAGATCGCCGCGCCCATCGCGGTCATGGCGTTGGCCTTGCCGGCCACGGCCGCGATCAAGACCAGTGCCGCGAACAGCACCATGTTCTCGACCATGTTGAGATGGGCCCGCTTGGCACGCCCCGCCCAACCCCTGATCTCGGGCAGGCCCTCGCGATTGCCGGCCAGCGTGGGCAGGCCGACCGCCCGGTTGGCGCCCACGGCCGCCACCAGCATCTGCCCGAACGTCAGGATCACGGAAAAGAGGAGGTACTTCAGGTCCGGCGACATCGGCGATTTCTCCCGTTGTTGTTATTTGGTCCCGAAGAGACGGTCGCCCGCATCGCCGAGCCCGGGAACAATATACCCGTGATCGTTGAGCTTTGCATCGATGGCTGCCGCGAAGACCGGAACGTCGGGATGAGCCTCGGCGAAGGTCCGCGCCCCCTGCTCCGAGCCCAGCACGCAGATGAACTTGATGCGTCTGGCGCCGGACTCCTTCAGGCGGTCGACCGCCGCGATGGCTGAATGGGCGGTCGCCAGCATCGGATCGCAGACGATGACGTCGCGGTCCGAGATGTCCTGCGGGATCTTGAGGTAGTACTCGACCGCCTGCAGCGTGCGCGGGTCGCGATAAAGGCCGACATGGCCGACCCTCGCCAGGGGCACGAGGTCTATCACGCCCTCGGCCAGGCCGAGGCCGGCGCGCAGGATCGGCACGACCACCAGCTTCTTGCCGTCGAGCATCGGCGCATCCATCGCCTCGATCGGCGTCTCGATGCGCGTCTGCACCGTCGGCAGGTCGCGCGTGGCGTCGTAGCCCAGCAGCAACCCGATCTCGCGCAGCAGGCGGCGGAAGTTGGTGCTCGACGTCGCCTTGTCGCGCAGCTTGGTGAGCTTGTGCTGCACCAGAGGATGCGTCACGACATGGATCGAGTGCGGCAATGACATCGTCTTGTTCTCCCCAGAAACTCTAGAATACCGTGCCGTCGCTCTCGACGGTGATGGGCGGACCACCGCCGGGCCGGCGCGCCGCGGCCAGCCGGCGTCCCGCAAACCACGTGCCGGCTTCCAGCACCTTCACCAGCGGCAGGCGCGCCGCATCCATCCCGAGATGCAGGCGGACATGCTCGGCGATCTGGTCGAGCAGCGCCACGGTGAGCGCCCGCCATTCCACGATCGCCTCGTCGCCCGGCGCGAAGCTCTTCTCCAGCAGCACGCGCTGCTTGGGCCGGAGCGCGCCGGCATCGACCAGCAGGCCGCCGTTGCGATACTCGGGCAGGCCGGTCAGCGCATCGAGCGCCACGACCTTCAGGCCGGCTCCCTCGACCGGCTCGACCAGCGAATAGCTCATCCATTGCGAAAGCTTGTGGAACGGCACCAGGCCGACCACCGGATGCTCCCAGACGTCGCCGCGCGGCGACGGCCAGATCGGCGACAGCCTGTCGAGCACGGCGGCCAGGATCGCCTCCGCCTTCACCTCACCGCCGATGGCGACGATGTCGAACAGGGCACCCGGCCGCTCCAGCCCGACGCCGCCCAACTTACGCAGCAGCTCCGCGCGGCCCTCGAGGCCCAGCAGCGGATTGTGCGCCTTCACCTGGAAGCCCATGGCGATGTCCATCGGCGTAAGCTTCGCCAGCCGCTCGGCATCGACCCGCAGCGGATCGCCCTTGGCATCGCGGCTGAAGGCGCCGTTGGCGAACATGTGCAGGCTGGCCACGCCCAGTCCCTCGGAACGCGCGTAGATCTCGTCCGTGCCCGGCTCGCGAAAACTCCAGGCCGCCCCGGCACCGGCATCGAGCAGAACGGACACCACCGCGAGGTCCATGCGGCGCCGCGCGATCTCCTCGGGCGGCAGACCCTTCAGCCGCTCGGCGAGCGCACTCCATCGGTCACGGCCGCCCGATTCGAAATGCCGCCACCGCGAATGGAACGGGATCGCCGCCGGATTGGGGAAGCGCTCGCGTGTGACGGCGAGCGTCGCCTGCACGGCCGCTTCCAAACCATTGGCGTCGAACTGGAACCACTGCGACTGCC
>CAIYWM010000554.1 GCA_903929895.1 uncultured Alphaproteobacteria bacterium | reverse complement strand
CGCATCAGGTCGGCGGCACTCGCGGTCGCGAAGAACAGCGAATCGCGGCTCGAAATGCCGATGTCGCACATGAATTCCAGCTCACGCGCATTCTCGCCATGTCGATTGTGCGGGGTGCCTGCGTCCGTGCCCATGGCGCTGCGACCGCCGGCCGAATAGTACATCTTGGTCGCGGCGATGTGCCGGTCGAACACGCGGCGGCTCTTCTCGATCACATAGTCGGGGATCGAGCGGTCACCCTCGTCGTAGCCCTTGAGGATGTTCTTCACGGCCGCCAAGGTCGGCACCAGCCAGACGCCACGCTCCTTCATCTCGCGGCAGCACTCCTCGTCCATGAAGATGCCATGCTCGATGGAGTCGATGCCGCCGCGCACGGCGTTCAGGATGCCCAGCGCGCCCTGCGCGTGGCTGGCGCAGCATTTGTGGAAGCGATGCGCCTCCGAGATGCCAGCCTTCATTTCCTCGGCGCTGTAGTGCGCGTCCTCTGGATTGACGCCCTGGGTCATAACGCCGCCCGTGGCCATGATCTTCACCAGGTCGGAGCCGGCATGGACCTGCTCGCGCACCGCCTTCACCACCTCATCGACGCCGTCGGCGACGCGGCCGGTCCGGTTGCCGTGGCCGCCGGTCATGCAGATCATGCGGCCCGCGCAACGCATGGTCGGACCGAGGAAGCGGCCGGCATTGTAGGCGTCGCGGATCGCGAACTCGATATAGTCCTTGCCGCCGCAGTCGCGCACGGCGGTGACGCCGCCTTCCAGGGTCTGGCGCATGAACTCCATGCCGCGCACCGTGAGCTGGGCCGCACTCAGGCGATCCTGTATCGCGCCAGGATTGCCCTCGGCTCCCGATAGCGAATGGACGTGGCAGTCAATGATGCCAGGGATCAGCGTGCCGCCCGACGTATCGACCGTCTCGCCGGCGAAGCCCTTGAACTCGCCGGCCGGGGTCACCCGCTTGATGCGACCGCCCTCTTCCAGCACCGCCTGCCCGTCCTGCACCTTCTCGCCGTCGAAAAGACGACCGCCGACATACAACGTGGCCATTCACCAACTCCCGAATCTGAACGCGCGGCGACTTTGACCTACGTCGAGGGCCGGCCGCAACCCAGCGGATCGGCATCGCCGCCCTCAACTCCGCCCAAGGCCTTCAACCGCTCGATCTCGCCCTCGATTCCCGGGATGTGCGGGTTCCACTTGCGCGCCAGTTCGAAGGCCGCGACGGCACGCCCGTTCTCGCCCATTTCCGCGCGGATCATGCCGAGACCGGAATAGGCGCCGAAGTGGCGCGGCTCGCGCTTCACCGTCTCGCAGATGTCGGCCAGCGAGGCCGGGAAGCTGCCCATCAGCCAGTGCGCCGTCGCGCGCTTGTTCCAGGCCTCCGAAAGATCAGGCGCAACGTCGATCAGCCGGGTGAAGGTCTCGATCGAGGCCTTCAACTCCTGCTGCTGCATCTCGGCGATGCCACGCATCATCAGCGCGCGCTGGCTCATGTCGGGGACCATCACCCACTGTTCCCAGATCGCCGCTTCCAGGGTGCGGATCGCGGAGGGGTCGGTGGCATCGCGGAGCTTGATGAACAGGGTATCGAGCATGGGGCCGCTCCCGGCGTTCTGCGCCATCGCGTTGACGCCCAGCATCAGTCCGAGAAGGGCGGCAAGGCAAGCGCGAAGAGCGTTCATGCCTCCCCCTCGTTCGCGGTCAGTCGAGCGCGGCCGGCTTCGGACCGCCGGTGGCCCAGTCGAGAAGCTCGACCGTGTGGGCAATCGGTATGCCGGTGCCCGCGGCGATGTTGCCGATGCAGCCGAAGTTGCCGGCCGCGATCACGTCGGGCTTCACGCTCTCGATGTTGGCCACCTTGCGGTCGCGCAGGCGGCGCGACAGGTCGGGCTGCAGCACCTGGTAGGTGCCGGCCCAGCCGCAGCAGAGATGGCCCTCGGGCACGTCCTTCACGACGAAGCCGGCATCGCGCAGCAGCCGCTTCGGCTGTTCGATCACCTTCTGGCCGTGCTGCATCGAGCAGGCCGAATGATAGGCCACGGTCAGGCCCTTGGGCTCGACGTTCACGAGACCGATATCGAGCATGACCTCGCTGACATCCTTGGCAAGTTTCGCGACCTGCAGCGCCTTTTCGTGCCATTCCGGCTCGTCGGCCAGCATGTTGCCGTAGTCCTTGACCGTCGTGCCGCAGCCCGAGGCGTTGATCACGATGGCATCGAGTCCCGCGCCGTCGATCTCACGCAGCCAGGCGGTGATGTTGGCCTTGGCCAGGGCGACCGCCTGCTCGTTGCGTCCGACATGGAGCACGGAGGAGCCGCAGCAGCCCGAGCCCGCGACGTTCACGACCTCGATGTCGTGACGCGTCAGCAGCCGCACCGTGGCCTCGTTGACCTCCGGCGCCAGCACCTGCTGGCCGCAGCCCGGCATCAGCGCCACGCGCTTCCGGCGCAGGCCTTTCGCCGGGAAGGTCTGGGGCCGGTCGACCGGCGACGGGCCGTGCAGGCGCGCCGGCACGGAGTCGAGCATGGCGCGCAGCCGGCGCAGGAAGGTGGCACCACCGGGATCGCTGCTGGTCGCCGGCAGCAGCGGCGCCAGCGGCTTGGCAAGACGCCCCAGCACCATGGCCCAGCGGAAGGCCGTCGGCCGCGGCATCAGCCAGGCCAGCAGGCCGCGCATGAAGCGGTCGGCCGGCACCCTCGTGTAGGTTTCCTCGATGCGGTGCCGGCCGTGATCGACCAGGTGCATGTAGTTCACGCCCGACGGGCAGGTCGTCATGCAGGACAGGCACGACAGGCAACGATCGACGTGCCTGACCTCCTGCATCGTGGGCGCGCGGTCGCCCTCCAGCATCGCCTTGATGAGGTAGATGCGGCCGCGTGGACTGTCGCGTTCGTCGCCCAGCAGCACGAAGGTCGGACAGGTGGCGGTGCAGAAGCCGCAATGCACGCACTTGCGCAGGATCTGCTCGCTGCGCGCGTTCTCGGGATCGGCAAGCTGGGCCAGGGTGAAGTTGGTTTGCACGTCAGCCCATCCGGCCTGGATTGAAGAGACCCTTGGGGTCGAAGCTTTCCTTCACCCGCGCCGCCAGCGCAACGAGCGCGGCGGACTGGGGCTGGAACACAGGGACGGCCGTGCGCACAGCCTCGGGCGCGCGGATCAGAGTCGCGTGACCGCCGGTAGCGCCGAGTGCCCCGCGAACGATCGTATGGTCGGCGTCGTCCGACGGCGGCAGCGCCAGCCAGATCAGCCCGCCCGACCAGTCATAGAAGGCCTGGGCTTCGGGACGCCGCGTCTTGATGCGCGCCAGGATCGCGGGCCCTTCGGTCGGCGGGCACGAAATCTTCCAGACCACGGCATCGGGCGCAGCCTTCAACGGGGCCACATCGCGCACCTCGCGCCAGAAGGTCCGGCTCTCCAGCGTGCCGAGTTCCTCCATCTTCGCGCCGGCGTCGGCCATCAACTCGCGCAGGCCCTTGAGCCGCGCCTCGACCGAGGGCGCCACGCCTTCGAGGCGCAGCGCCGTGCGGCCCGGCAGGTGCGCCGCGCCCGAGACTTCGTGCGGGCTGCCCATCGCCGCACACATCGCGCGCACGGCCGCCGCATCGTCGAGGCCAAGCAGCATCAGCGTCGCCGTCTGGTCCGGCGCCGGCAGCACCTTGACCGAGACCTCGTCGAGCACGGCAAGCGTGCCCCACGAACCGGCGAGGACTTTGGAGAGGTCGTAGCCGGTGACGTTCTTCATCACACGGCCGCCGGACTTGAAGGCTTCGCCACGTCCGTTGACCCCGCTGAAGCCCAGCAGATGATCCCGCGCCGCGCCCGCCGAGAGGCGGCGCGAGCCCGCGAGATTGCCCATCACCGCGCCCACCAGCGTGCCCTGTCCAGGCACCTGGCCGAGCAGCGGGCCGAGGTCGGGCGGCTCGAAGGCCAGCATCTGGTTGCGCTGGGCCAGCAGCGCCTCGACCTCGCGCATCGGCGTGCCGGCGCGCAGGGTGACGACGAGTTCCTCAGGGGCGTAGTCGACGATGCCGGAGATGCCCGACAGGTCGAGCACCTGGGCACAGCGCAGCGGATTGCCGAGCGCGAGCTTGCTGCCCTCGCCGCGCACGTCGAGCGTGACGCCCTCACCCAGCGCCCACTCCACCGCCTGCCGCAGCTCCGTCGCGTCGCGCGGCCTGATCGTACCAGTCATCGAACTAAAACCGCGGAATTTCGGGGAACGGGAGGTTGTTCTGCGTCACGACCAGCCGGCCGAGTTCGGCGCAGCGGCGCAGCTTCGGGAACACCTTGCCGGGGTTGAGTAGGTGGTCGGGATCGAAGGCGCATTTCACGCGCATCTGCTGGTCGAGATCGATCTCGGTGAACTGCACGCCCATCAGGTCGCGCTTCTCGATGCCGACGCCATGCTCGCCGGTCAGCACGCCGCCGACCCGCACGCAGAGCCGCAGGATGTCGGCCCCCAGTTCCTCGCAGCGCCGCAATTCGTCGGGATCGTTGGCGTCGAACAGGATCAGCGGATGCAGGTTGCCGTCGCCGGCATGGAAGACGTTCACGACGCGCAAGCCATACTGCTTCGACAGAACTCGCATCTCGGCCAGCACCTCGACCAGCTTGCCGCGCGGCACCGAGCCGTCGAGACACATGTAATCGGGCGAGATCTGGCCGACGGCGGGGAACGCGGCCTTGCGGCCGGCCCAGAACAGCACCCGCTCCTGCTCGTCGTGGCTGACCCGGATGGTCGTGGCGCCGCGGCCCCTGGCGATCTCGGCGACGCGCTCGACCAGATAGTCGACCTCGACCGGCGGTCCATCGAGCTCGACGATCAGCAGCCCCTCGGCGTCGAGCGGATAGCCCGCGCCGACATAGGCCTCGGCGCACTTGGTCGCCTCCTTGTCCATCATCTCCATGCCGCCGGGG
>CAIYWM010000553.1 GCA_903929895.1 uncultured Alphaproteobacteria bacterium | reverse complement strand
TCGTGAACGGCTTCGACTTCCACAAGAAGCCGAAGCCGCCGGGCTCTGAGGAACTGGCGAAGACCTGGGCGCCCTACATCGAGCCCTGTATCGAGGCCTTTGGCGTCGACCGCTGCATGTTTGAGAGCAACTTCCCGGTCGACAAGGGCCAGTGCAGCTATCCGGTCCTGTGGAACGCCTTCAAGCGCCTGACGGCAAGTGCCGGCGCGGCCGAGAAGACCGCGCTCTACAGCGGCACCGCGATGCGCACCTACGGCCTCGACCGGCTGCCGGCGGCGCTGGCGGTCGAGCTGCAGCCGAGGTAACGCCCGGACCGTGCGCGTCAGTCGGCGGTGATGTTTGCCGCCTGGATGATCCGCCGGTTCGTGTCGCTTTCCTTTTTCAGGCTCGCGACGATTTCGTCCGGTGTCAGCACGAGGGGCCGCAGGCCGATTGCGTTGAGCGATGCGATGGTCGGCGCATCCGACAGGATTTCGGCGAAGACCTCGTTCAATCGCGCCAGGACCGGCGCCGGCGTCGCGGCCGGTGCGACGGCTACGAAGCCGCCGCTCAGTTCCCAGTCGGGAATGCCGGCATCGGCGATGCTCGGCACGCCGGACAGGTCGTCGCGGAGGTCGTTCCCGGACACCGCCAGGCCGCGCAATTGTCCTGAGCGGACCAGCGGCGCCGTGATCGGATCGATGATGAGCTGCACGAGGCCGGCGGTCGCATCCTTCGCGGCGGCCGCGCTACCGCGATAGGGCACGTGCACCATGTCGATGTTCGCGCGAAGCTTGAGATATTCCCCGGCGAGGTGTCCGCCGGAGCCGTTGCCGGCCGAGCCGAAATTGAGCTTACCCGGGTTTTCCCTGGCGTAGGCGATCAGCTCCTGCAGCGTCTTCACGGGCAGGGAGGGGTGGATCGCAAAAACGGAGCGCGATGCGCCGACATAGCCGACCGGCCTGAAGTCGCGGAACGGCTCATAGCCGGTTCGCACCAGATGCGGCGCGATCGTGAGGTTGCCGGTCGAGGCATTGAGCAGCGTGTGGCCGTCCGGCTTCGATTTGGCGACGAACTCGGCGCCGATCGATCCGCCGCCGCCCGACTTGTTGTCGACGACGATCGTCTGACCGAGTTTTTCACCGAGCTTGCGAGCGACGATGCGGCCGGAATTGTCGTTGGTAGCGCCCGGTGGGAAAGGCACGACGTAGGAGATGGGGCGTCCCGGATAGGCGTCGGCACGTAGCTGAAACGGCAGCGCCGTTGTCGCGATTGCGGCGGCGCCGGCACCGAGAAAGCGGCGCCGTGTTGCTGTGCTGCCCGTCATACTGAACTCCTACGCGTGGTGAACTCGCAATGTCCGGAACGACTCGGAGCCGGTTATTGCGAGCCAAGCGTGGCAGCGCGTGCCGGGCTCATACATCGAATCTTCGCATCGATGATTCCGCGAAGAGGAGATCGCCGCATCGCCCCGCTCTTCCACGGTGGAAGATTAATCTCCTTCGTGGCACGGGCGGCGCGCATCGACTGGCGTGCTATAAACGGACATGTCCGTCGACCCGCCTCAAATGACCGTTCCACCCATACGCTTTGGCATCTGGGCCCTCGTCCATGGCAGCCGTGCCGCGCTGCAGGATCCGGACGAACCCTACGACGCATCCTGGAAGCGCAATCGCGAACTGGTTCTGGAGGCCGAACGGCTGGGCTTCCATTCGACGCTGGTTGCCCAGCATACGATCAACCCGCACAAGCCCGACCTCGCGCAACTCGAGGCCTGGACCGCCTCGGCCGCGCTGGCGGCGTTGACCAGCCGGATCGAGATCATCACCGCCATCAAGCCGCTGCTCTATCATCCCGCGGTCCTTGCCAAGATGGCGCTGCAGATCGAGGAAATCAGCGGCGGACGCTTTGCGATCAACGTCGTGAATGCGTGGAACAAGCTGGAACTGGAACGAGCGGGAATAGCCTTCCCCGCCCACGATGCCCGCTACGCCTACGGCCATGAATGGCTGCGCGTCGTGGAACCGCTGATGCGCGGCGAAAGCGTGACCTTCCAGGGCGAGCAGTTCCGTCTCGACGGCTATGCCCTGCGGCCGGCCGGGCTGCATCGCCCCCGGCCGCGAATCTATGTCGGCGGTGAATCCGAGCCGGCGCGTGCGCTGGTCGCGGACCAGGGCGACGTCTGGTTCATCAACGGGCAGCCACTGGACGATGTGAAGGCCTTGATCGCCGACGTGTCGCGCCGACCCAGGGCTGTCCAGCCGCTGCGCTTTGGCCTGTCGGCCTTCGTCATTGCACGCGAGACCGACGAGGAGGCGCAGACAGTCCTGCGCCATCTCGCGGCGCTGGCCGAGAAAGACGCCCCCTGGAAAGAAGTGAAGAAGGCCAACACCGACCCCGATTCGGTGATGGCCAGGACGATCGCGAAGTTCCCGCGCGTCGGCAGCAACGGTGGCACGGGCGCGGGCCTGGTCGGCAGCTACGATACGGTCGCGTCGCGGATCAGGGATTTCAATCGCGCCGGCATCGAGACCTTCATGCTCCAGTTCCAGCCCTTCGAAGCGGAAATGCGCCGCTTTACGGAGCACATCATGCCACGCGTGCCGCATGCCTGATTCGATCTTGATCCTCGGCGGCGGCTTCGCAGGAGCCGCAACCGCCATCAAGCTGGTGGAGGCGGGATATCCAGCGGGGCAGGTGACGATCGTCGAGCCTGGAACGGAGCTCGGGCGTGGCATCGCCTATAGCACGTCGGATCTCGACCATCTCGTCAACGGGCCGGCGCGCATGTTCAGCCTGTATCCGGGCGATCCAGGACACCTGTCGCGATGGCTGGCCAACCATCCCGACAGGCGGGGCTGGACCGGGCCGGCCGATGGAAGCTTCGACGCGAGTTTCCCGCCGCGCTACCTGTACGGCGACTATGTGCAGTCGGAATTGGCAAAGACCGCGGTGCAGCACGTGGTCGATCGTGCCGTGGACGTCTTGCCGGAAGGCGGGGTCGTGCTCGCTTCCGGACGTCGGCTTCCGGCCGGTAGGATCGTGTTGGCGACAGGCCTGGTGCGAAACGAATCGGGTTTTGCGATTTCCGAGTCGGTGCGCTCGCAGGGAAGATATGTCGGCGACCCATGGGCGGCGAATGCCTATGACGCGATCGACGGCCCGGACGGCGATGTGGCGATCATCGGCAGCAGCCTTACGATGCTCGATATCGTGATCAGCCTCGAGAAGCGCGGCTTTCGAGGGCGTTACTTCACCTTCTCGCGCCGTGGCCTGCTCGTGCAGTCCCGGCGTGAGGTCGAGGCATGGCCCGCTTTTCTGCGTCCCGAGAACCTTCCCGACACGACGCGCGCCTTGTTGCGGGAAATCCAGCGGGAACGACGCGCCATCGCGGCAGCGGGAGAGGATTGGCAGCGCCTGGTCCTGAGTCTGCGTCCGTTCATCGAGCCGCTATGGGCCAATGCATCCGACATCGAGCGCCGGCGGTTCATCCGTCATCTCAGGACCTTCTGGGACCTGGCCTTCCACCGTGCCGTGCCCGATTCTATGGCGTGGCTGGATCGCGTCCAGAAGCAGGGTCGCTTCTTCAACATGGCCGGGCGCGTGCAGGGACTGGCGCCATCTGCCGAGCCCGGCGTCGAGGTGACCTGGCGTCCGCGCGGCGATGCTGAAAGCCGGAACCGTCGCTTCGATCATGTCGTGAACGCCGCAGGGTATGAGGCGGACTGGCGGCGCTTGCGCGACGCGCTGGCCCGCAATCTCCTGGCAAGAGGCGCGGTGAGGCCTCATCCCGTCGGGTTCGGCATCGAGGCCGATGCCGCGACCGGCGCGGTGATCGGAAGCGATGGCCACCGATCGCGACGCCTCTATGCCGTTGGCCACCCGCTGCGTGGCGCAGCCTGGGAGGGAAGTTCCGTCCTTGAGCAGATCGAGGGCGCGACGCGCGTCGCCCGTGCCGTGTCGGCGGACAGGATGCGCGACGCGGCCTGACGGCAGGCAATTCGCGGCGTCACACCACCTTCGGCGTGACCTTCACGACCTTGAACGGCCGCTGCACGCCGTCATGCTCGGTGACGGACACGTATTCGCCCGTGACGAACCTGTGGGTGTCGAAGCGGAAGATCGGCTCGTCGTCGTCGTCTCCCGGCTGGTAGGAGAAGGCCCACTTGCCGTCGCGGCGATGGATCAGATTGCCGGTCTCGTCGTCGGCGCCTTGCCAGAAGCGGCGCACGGTGCAGGCGGTCTTGTGCTTGGGCCAGCCTTCGGCCTGCAGATGACCGTCCGCATCGAGCGGGGCGACGAATTCATAGCCATGGTTCGAGCTGCCGTTGGGAAACTCGGGCGTGCGGGCCAGTTCGAGGATGATTTTCTTGAGCGGCATGAGTTCTCCTTGGGCGATGGCTCACTATGCCCGCCAGAGTTCAACGGCCCATGATCCAGATCAATCCCGGCTACTTGCCTTCGGCGGCGTTCCGTTCGGCCTCGTCGAAGGCGGTCTTGATCATGAACCAGCAGAACAGGACACCGAAGAGCGACAGGCCGAGGCCGAAGGCGAGGATGCCGGTGTCCTTCGCGGCGCCCGCCATCAACAGCCCGACGAGGCCCATCAGGGCGGCCATGGTTCCCATGATCCAGTAGGACATCATTTGCTCCTTGTGTCGTCGTCATCGAAAAGAATGCGGCCGGCGGCGCCGTCGGGATCGTCGTACTGCCCGTTGCGCAGGGCCCAGAGGAAGGCCGCGAGAGCGAGCAGGCCGAGGATGAGGGCCGCCGGCACCAGGACGAGCAGACTGTCCATCAGGACCTCCAGCCCTTGGGCCCGCCGGCGCCGAGACGCAGGGCGTTGCCGATCACCAGCAGGGAAGACGAGGACATCGCGACGGCCGCGATCAGCGGCGTGACGCTGCCCAGGATCGCCAGCGGCACGGCGCTGAGATTGTAGAGGAGGGCCAGAGCCAGGTTCTGGCGAACCAGCCGGTCGGCACGGCGCGCCACGTCGAGGATCTCGGCGACCGGCCCGAGCGCATCGCCCTGGAAGACGGCATCGGCGGTGGACTGGGTGGCCTCGGCCGCGGTGGTTGGCGAGATCGAGGCGTGGGCGGCCGCGAGCGCCGGCGCGTCGTTCAAGCCGTCGCCCACCATCAGGACGCGCTTCCCCTGAGCGGCAAGCTCTGCGAGGCGTTGTGCCTTCTCCGCCGGCGTGACGCCGGACCGCCACTCGGCGATGCCTGCCGCGGCGGCCGCGTCCGCAACGGCGGCGCGGCGGTCGCCCGACAGGATCTCGACGGCGAGGCCGCTCTGGCGCAGCGCAGCAACGGTCGCACTCGCGTCCGGCCGCAGCCGGTCGGCGAAGGCAAAGCGCACGGGCGAGCAGTGCGGCTGCGAGAGCCACAGTTCAGACCGTCCGTCGTCCGGCGGATTGGTGACGCCGCAGAAGGACGCCGACCCGAGCCGCACGCCATCGCTCTCCAGTCCCGCGCCCGGATGTTCGACGACGCGCGCGGCCGGGATCGCTTCCGGAATGGCGCGCACGAGGGCGCGAGCCAGCGGATGGCGCGAGTTGAGCGCGAGCGAGGCCGCGAGTTGACGGGCCTCGGGGTCGTCCGGTGCCGCCACCAGTTCGGGCCGGCCGAGGGTGAGGGTGCCGGTCTTGTCGAAGACCACGTGATCGACCTGTGCCAGGCGCTCCAGCGCCGTCGGCGACAGGAGCAGAATGCCGGATCGCAGCAGCCGCGTGCTGGCCACGACCTGAACGACCGGCACCGCCAGCGCGAGCGCGCAGGGACAGGTGATGATCAGGACGGCCGTGGAGATGAGCAGCGCACGGTCCCAGGCGAGGCCGGCCAGCAAGGTCCAGCCCAGGAAGGTGAGCAGGGCCGTCAGGTGCACCACCGGCGCGTAGGCGCGTGCGACCCGGTCGGCGAGCGCCACGAAACGCGAGCGGCCGCGCTCCGCCGCCTCGACCAGCCGCACGATCTCCGAGAGCAGCGTGTTGTCGCCCGCCGCGGTGACCTTCACGCGCAGGACCGCGCCGAGATTGATCGTGCCGGCGAAGGCCTTCACGCCCGGAGAGGCGGGCTGCGGCAGGCTCTCGCCGGTCACCAGGGACGCATCCAGGGTGGACACGCCTTCGCTCACGATGCCGTCGGCGCCCAGCCGTTCGCCCGCGGCGACCAGCAGCACGTCCCCGGGAACGAGACTGTCGACGCGCCGCGAGGTCGTGCTGCCGTCGGCACCGACCACGGTGGCGCTGCGGCTGGACAGTGCCAGCAGCGCATGCACGGCCTGCCGTGCGCGACCGCGTGCACGACGGTCGAGATAGCGTCCGATCAGCAGGAAGAACAGCAGGGTGATGGCCGAATCGAAATAGGCGTGCTGTTCGCCGGCCCAGGCCTCATGCAGGCTGACGATGCACGCCAGCGTGACGCCGATCGAGATCGGCACGTCCATGTTGGTGCGCCCGGCGCGCAGCGCATTCAGGGCCGAGCGGAAGAAGGGCCGGCCGGCATAGGCGACCGCCGGCAGGGCGATGGCCGCCGAGAGCCAGTGAAAGAGCGTGCGCGTGGCGTCGCCCATCGAGCCGTCATGGCCCGCCCAGACGGCGACGGAGAGCAGCATCACGTTGGCCGCCGCGAAGCCGGCGACCGCCATGGCACGCAACAGCTCGCGGGTTTCGCGATCGTCGCCGGCGGCCACCGCGATCGTGTCGTAGGGCGCCAGCCGGAAGCCCAGGGCCGCGACCAGCCCGGCATGTCCGTTGGCGTCGGCGACCGATCCCTGCCACGCCAGCGACAGGCGGCGCGTCGAGAGATGGACCCGGGCGCGGGTGACCGTGGAATTGCGCGCCAGCAGGCTCTCGATCAGCCAGACGCAGGCGGCGCAATCGAGCCCGTCGACCAGAAGCTCCAGCGAGGCGCCCCCGTGTCCGTCGGGCCTGGCATAGGTGGTGAAATCGATTTCGAGCGGTTCGGGCCGGTGCGCGCGCGTCTCTTCGAGTCGCCGATAGAAGGCGCCGAGCCCGGCGGCGCCGATGATGGCGTGGGCGCTAGCGCAGCCCGGGCAGCAGAACAGCGCGTCCGGCGCCCCCCGCACCGTATCGCCGCAATGCGCGCAGGTGCGCGCAACCGCGGGGGCGGTAACCGAGGGAGCGTAGAGGACCGCGTCGGTCACCTGAGGAACATCCGGCGCGTCTGCGCAAAGCGCTGGCCGCCCTGCTCAACGGAGATGTCGACGTCCCAGTTGCCGCGCGCGGGCAGGGTGACGTGGCCGGCGTGCCGCCCGATATCGACGGCTTCCATCGCAACGCCTACCACCGCGCTCTTCTCGGCCGGACGCACCAGCGCCACGGCGACCTGCGCGCCGGCGAGAGGCTGGCCGGCGCGGTCGAACACGGCGATCTCGATATTGTCCGTGCCGGGCTGCCAGGTCGGTTCGACCCGCCAGCCGAGTGCATCGCGGGCCTGCTGGGCCGCGATGATCTCGTTGTAGTGCAGGCCCCGATCGCGCGGTTTCGGCGTGTAGAGGCCGGAGAAGGATCCGACCGCCAGCCCGATCATCGTTGCGTTGACCGCGAACACGATCGCGAACCCCGCGACGAAGAGCCAGGGAATGTATCGGCCGCGCGCGACATCGATTGTGTTCATGGTCTTGTCCTCAGCGTCCCGGGCCGACGAAGACGGCGTCGTGCGAGGCACGCCCGCCGCCCGACTCGTCGCGCACGGTAAAGGAGATGGGCTTCGCGCCCGACGGCGCAGCGGATGAAGGCACCGTGACGAAGACCCGGAAGGTGCCCACGGCGTCGGGCTGTACCGTCAGCGTCGCGGTCGCGCCGCTGCCTTCAACGTCAGCGCCGACGAAGCCCAGCTGGGCCGACGGCAGCCCGTCGATCTCGAGATGGACGTGCCGGGGCGCTCGGCGCTTGTTCAGCACCTTGACGGCGTAGGAGTTGCGGACGTCGCCGTTGGACAGGCGGACGAAGTTCGGGTTGCGGTCGCGCTGGACCGTCAGTTCGGTGTCGGTGCGCAGCGCGAAGGCCACCACCATGACGATGGTGACGATGCCGAGCAGGGCGGCGTAGAGCAGGGTGCGCGGCCGGACGGGCCGCCACGGCACGGGTGCGCTGCGGGTCTCCTTCGCCTGCTGGGCGGCGAGCGTATCCCAGCGGATAAGACCGGTCGGACGTTCGACTTTTTCCATCGTCTGCGTGCAGGCGTCGATACACAGGCCGCAGCCGATGCATTCGATCTGCTGGCCGTCGCGGATGTCGATGCCCGTCGGGCAGACGGCGACGCAGAGATTGCAGTCGATGCAGTCGCCGCGGCCGGCCCAGCTGTCGCCGGCCTTGTGCTTGCCGCGCGGTTCGCCGCGCCACTTCTGATAGGTGACGATCAGGCTCTGCTCGTCGAGCATCGCGGCCTGGAAGCGCGGCCACGGGCACATGTAGGTGCAGACCTGCTCGCGCGCCCAGCCGGCCAGGACATAGGTCGTGGCGGTGAACAGGCCGACGAAGGCGTAGACCTCCATCGAGGCCTCGCCGCGGAAGATCTTCACCAGCGTGGTCGGGGCATCGACGTAGTAGAAGACCCAGGCGCCGCCGGTGGCGGCGGCGATGACCAGCCAGGCGGTGTGCTTCAGCGTCTTGCGGACGGCCTTGCCCGCCGACATCGGCTGGCGGTCGAGCCGCATGCGCTCGTTGCGGTCGCCCTCGATCCGCCGCTCGACCCACATGAAGAGGTCCGTCCAGACGGTCTGCGGGCAGGTGAAGCCGCACCAGACCCGGCCGAACAGCGACGAGGCGAAGAACAGGCCGAACGCGCCCAGGATCAGGAAGCCCGTGACGAAGTAGATTTCCTGCGGCCATA
>CAIYWM010000552.1 GCA_903929895.1 uncultured Alphaproteobacteria bacterium | reverse complement strand
CTGCTGGAGTTGCGGACCGGCGTGAAGCTGCAGCACGTGCCCTATCGCGCGACGCCGGCCGGCATCCAGGCCGTCGCCAACGGCGAGGTGGCGATGGGCCTCTTCAACACGCCGACGGTCATCGGCCTGATCAAGGGCGGCAAGCTAAAGGCACTGGCCGTGACCAGCGAGTCGCGCTCCAACCTCCTGCCTGACGCACCGACAATGATCGAGGCCGGGGTAAAGGAATACGTCGTGAACACCTGGATGGGCTTCGCTGTCCCGGCTGGCGTGCCCGAGACCGTGATCACGCGTCTCAACGCCGAGATCAACCGCATCGGCCAGTTGCCGCAGGTGCGCGAGAAGATGATGGGCCAGGGTATCGAGATGCTGCCGCCGGGCTCGCCGGCAGCGGCGCAGAAGCTGGTCCGCGACGACCTCGCGTTGTGGCTGCCCATCATCAAGGCCTCTGGCGCGTCGGCCGATTAGCCGGCTGCGGCCGGCCGTATCCTTGCCAAAGCAGGGCCTTGCGCGTATCTCCCCCTGTCCTTCAATCAGGGGTGCGCGCACGCAAGGCGCATATAGTCATGGGCTACAGAGTCGCCGTCGTCGGCGCGACCGGAAACGTCGGTCGCGAAATGTTGCAGATCCTGGCCGAGCGGAACTTCCCGGCCGATGATGTCGTCGCGCTGGCCTCGTCCCGTTCGGTGGGCCTGAAGGCGTCGTTCGGCGACAGATCGGTCCTGAAGGTCCAGGACCTCGCCAAGTTCGACTTCAAGGGCATCGACATCGTTCTGAGCTCGCCGGGCGCCAAGGTGTCGGCCGAGCACAGCCCGCGCGCCGCCAAGGCCGGCGCCATCGTGATCGACAACACCTCCTACTGGCGCATGGACCCGGACGTTCCGCTGGTCGTGCCCGAGGTCAATCCGCAGGCGATCGCCGGCTACAAGGGCCGCGGCATCATCGCCAACCCGAACTGCTCGACCATCCAGATGGTCGTCGCGCTGAAGCCAATCCACGACGCGGCCGGTATCAAGCGTGTCGTCGTGTCGACCTATCAGTCGACGTCCGGCGCCGGCAAGGAAGCGATGGACGAGCTGGTCAGCCAGACCAAGAGCTTCTTCGTCAACCAGACGCTCGACCCGGTGAAGTTCACCAAGAACATCGCCTTCAACGTGATTCCCCAGATCGACGTCTTCATGGATGACGGCTCGACCAAGGAAGAATGGAAGATGGTGGTCGAGACCAAGAAGATCCTCGACCCGAAGATCAAGGTCCACGCGACCTGCGTGCGCGTGCCGACCTTCGTCGGTCACGCCGAGGCGGTGAACCTCGAACTCGAGCGGCCGCTCGACGATCACGAGGCGCGACGCATCCTCGCGGCAGCGCCCGGTGTCCTGGTGGTCGACCAGCGCGAGCCCGGCGGCTACGTGACCCCGAAGGAGGTTACCGGCCAGGACGGCGTGTTTGTGAGCCGCATCCGTTCCGATCCCACGGTCGAGAACGGCCTGGCGATGTGGGTCGTCAGCGACAATCTGCGCAAGGGCGCGGCGCTGAACGCCGTCCAGATCGCCGAAGAACTGATCAAGGGTTACATCTAGCCGCTTCGCTTCCGCGGACGTGATCTTCGAATGGCGCAGACCTCCCGGTCCGCGCCATTTTCGTTTGAGGGCGGATGCTTGTGAGGGGGCGCTGAGGTAGACTGCGAGCGTGAACGACGCGCCCCACATTCATCCGACGAAGCGGGAATCCGCGGCCGCCGGCGCGCCGACGCCGTTGTTCGGCAGCGCGGCCGACAGCTTCGTCCAGCAGCTGCGCCTGGCGTCGCAGGCGCATCGTGCGGGGCGCCTCGACGAGGCGATCTCCTCCTACCTGCGACTGCTGGCCGTTCGTCCCGACCATGCCGAGCTGCACAACAATCTCGGCGTCGCCCTGCGCCTCGCGGGCAAGCTCGAAGCCTCGGTGTCGCATCATCGCCTGTCGCTGGCGGCCGACCCCGGCAATCCGGCCCTGCATTCCAATCTCGGCAACGCGCTGCGCGCCGTGCATCGCCTCGACGAGGCGGTGAAGCATCACTACCGGTCGATTGCGCTCAGCCGCGACTACGCCGAGGGCTTCTTCAACCTGGCGCTCTGCCTGCGCGATCTCGGCCGGCTCGACGAAGCGATCGGGTGCTTCAGCCGGGCCCTGACGATCCATCCCGACAATCGGCGGGCGCGCGTCGAGTTCGCGATCACGCTCCTGATGCGCGGCGAGCTCGAGGCGGGGTTCGACGCCTACGAGATCCGCAAGCGCCTGCCCGAGACGCCGACGCCGGATTTCGCCCAGCCGGCCTGGGCGGGCGAGCCGGTGCAGGGCAAGCGCATCCTGCTCTATCCGGAACAGGGCTTGAGCGACGTGCTGCTGTTCGTGCGCTTCGCCCGCGAGCTGAAGCGGCGTGGCGCCACCGTCCTGGTGCTGTGTCAGGCGTTGCTGAAGGACCTGCTGCGCTCGGCCGACTATATCGACGAGGTCGTGGCCGAAGGCGAGCAGGTCCCCGATTTCGACATCCATGCGTCCCTGGTCTCGCTGCCGCATCTCTGCCGCGTCGATTTCGCGGCGCTGTCGGCCGAGCCGCCCTATCTCAGGGCGCCCGAGGAAAGCCGTATCAAGCTCGGCCGGCTGGAGCGGGCGAAGCTGCGCATCGGCATCTACTGGGCGGCTATGCCGGGCCAGGCACATGATCACCAGCGCTCGGTGCCGTTCGAGCGCTTCCTGGCGCTCTCGGGCGATCCGGAACTGCTGTTCTTCAGCCTGCAGGGCGGCGTCCACCAGAAGGACATCCAGGCGTTCGGCGCCGGCGGGCTGGTGCACGATGTCGGCCGCGGCATCTTCGATTTCGCCGAAGCCGCCACCGCGCTCTCGCAGCTCGACCTTCTCATCTCTATCGACGCGCCGGTGGCGCATCTCGCTGCGGCGATGGGCGTGAAGACCTGGGTGCTGTTGCCTTCCACCGCCGACTGGCGCTGGCAGCTCGGCGGCGCCACCGCACCCTGGTATCCCTCGGCGCGTCTCTTCCGGCAGTCTGTCCCCGGCACCTGGCACGACGTCTTCTCGGACCTGCGGCGCGAACTCGATGTGCTGAAGAAAGCGATTCCCGCCTAGTCCGACAATCGCCGCAGCGCCTCGGCATCGTCGACGTCGTCGAGCGTATCGGCCAGTGCGGTCGCGATGTATCGCGGGAGTCCGGCCATCGTGTCCGCAAGCACCGTCGGCGTCGACCAGCGCACATCGGCGAACAATGAACGAGGAAGCGGCCGCATGCGCCGTGCGCCGACCAACCAGAAGCCGCCATCGCGTGCCGGGCCGAAGACGAGATCGTGGCGGCCGAGCAATGCGAACGCCCGCGCTATGTGAGACGCGCGCATGGCCGGGATGTCGCTGCCGACGAGCACCACCGGCCCAGGGGGCAGCGTCGCGAACGGCAGCTTCATGCGCCGGCCGAGGTCGCCCTGCCGTTGTGGCTTTCGCCGTGAGACGGGCACGAGATGCCAGGCGGGATGGCGGAGTGCGGTGTCGGGCGTCACAACCAGCCAGACGGTCCAACGCGGATCGCGCGTCATCCGCCTGATCTGCTCCCCAAGGATGCGCCGATAGAAGCGGGCGGCTTCCAGCATGCCGATCTCCGTGGCCAGACGGCGTTTCACGCGACCGGCCTCGGGCGCGCGGGCGAAGATCACAAGATGGCGCTTCATCGGCCGTAGAGACGTCGCAGGGTCTGCGGCGGGACGCCGGCGAAGTAGAGCGCGAGGCAGGTCAGGTTCCGCAACGGACGCAGCAGCCAGCCGTCCCGCTGATAGCGGGCCGCCGAGGTGAGCGCGTCGGCGGCGAGAGGAACGAGATTGTCCCGGCCGATGCGGCGCACCAGGTCGACGTCTTCCATGAGCGGCAACGGCCGGAAGCCGCCGAGACGTTCATAATGCGGCCGCGAGATCAGCAGGCCTTGATCGCCATAGGGAAGGCCGAAGCTGCGGCAGCGCCAGGCCGCCACGCGTTCCATTCTTCGCGCGCCGGCTTCCTCAGCATCGAAGCGCAGCCGGAAGTAGCCGGCCTTGCCGTCGACCGACTCGATGAAGCGGGCAATGACGTCGCCGACGCCGCTCTGCAGTCGCGTATCGGCGTGGAGGAACAGGATCCAGGGCGCGCGACCGGCCGCGGCCCCGGTGGCGAGCTGGCCGCCACGACCCGCCGCGGCCGTCACCACTGCCGCGCCCACTCGTTGCGCAATCGCAACCGTGTCGTCGCGCGAGCCGCCGTCGCAGATCGTGGTCGAGAAGGCGAGATCGGGATGGCTGGGCCGTGCCGCCAGGGCAGGCCCCAGCGACGCGCCCGCGTTCAATGTCGGAATGACGATGTCGACCGCCGTCGTCACGCGCTGCAGGCAGCCCCGCCCAGGACGCAGAACTTGGCGCAGTGCGGATGGTTGAGCCGCACCTCGCCCACACTTTCGGCCAAGGTCCCGCCCAGCTCGAACTGCGGATCGTAGGGCAGCAGCGTGCAGGCCACGACGGCGGGCCGCGGCGCGCCCTTGCGCTTCACCACCATGCGGGCGGACGCGCACATCACGCTGTCCGGCGACTTCTTCAGGATGCCCCAGCAGGCCGTCGTGATCTCGGGCACGTCGACGGTCGGATCCATCTCGGGGAACAGGACCAGGGTCGCCGGATTTGCAGCATCGATCGGCACGCCCAGCCGCGCGAACAGCTGCGCATAGCCGGCACGGACCTCGTCGTCGGTCTCGTTCGAGAAATGGCGGCCCGCCACATGCACGTCGAACCCGGCCTCGGCCAGCCAGACCAGCCCGTCGATGGTCGGCTTCCAGCTGCGAAGGCCGCGCTCCTCCTCGTGCAGCTCTCTCTCGTAGTGATCGACCGAAACGCGGATCGCGAGGTTGTCGCGGCCATGCCGGGCCAGCAGGTCGAGCAGGGCCGGCTTCATCCTGTGCATCGGCCTCATCGCGTTGGTCAGCACGATGGCCTTCAGGCCGCGAGACAGCACATCGTCCAGCATCGCCGGCAGGTCGGGATTCATGAACGGCTCGCCGCCCGTGAAGCCGATCAGCTTGGTGCCGTGGCCGTCGCGTTCGATCTCGTCGAGATAGGCCGCGACCTCGCCGGCCGTGAGGTAGACGAGCCGGTCGTTGCGGGGCGAGGACTCGATGTAGCAGTTCCGGCAGGTGAGGTTGCACAGGGTGCCGGTGTTGACCCATAGCGTCTCGAGCGCCTTCAGGCCGACATGCGCGCGTGCCTCGCCCTTGGCGGTGATCCTGGCATCCTTGAATTTCGCGGGATCGAGCAGAACGGGCAGCATCAGGAAATCCTGCGCGAGGAAAGGCGGCGGACGCTAGCACAATTCGTGCAATGCAAAGGTGGCCGCGAAAGGGCGGGTTCCGAAACCGTAACTTGCTCACGCCGCCGCGTCTCGACCGCGCGACGGCGCTTCGCTACGGTTCGTCAACGACCCAAGGGGAATTGAATGCTCGACGACAAGGCGCTTGCCACGATCTTCCGCGATGCCCGCACGCACAATGGCTGGCTCGACAAGCCGGTGACCGACCAAAAGCTTCACGAGATCTACGACCTCATGAAGTGGGGCCCGACCTCGGCCAACTGCCAGCCGGCGCGCATCGTCTTCGTGCGCACGAAAGAGGGCAAGGAGAGGCTCAAGCCGGCGCTGAGCGCGGGCAATACCGAGAAGACGATGACCGCGCCGGTGACGGCCATCCTCGCCTACGACCCGGAGTTCTTCGAGCACCTGCCGCGGATGTTCCCGCACGACCAGACCGCCATCCACTGGTTCAAGGGCAAGCCGTCGGCCGAACCGACCGCGTTCCGCAACGGCAGCCTGCAGGGCGCCTACCTGATCGTCGCGGCCCGCGCGCTCGGCCTCGATTGCGGCGCCAT
>CAIYWM010000551.1 GCA_903929895.1 uncultured Alphaproteobacteria bacterium | reverse complement strand
GGCGAGAGCAGCCACCACCTCGCGCCAGATCGTGGTGCGAAGGTCATGCTCGACATGGCTCATCCAGGCCGGCGCACGGACCAAGGCGGATCCGTCGCCCAGGGTGGCGACCGCAAGGTGGGTGCCGTCCGCCGCCCTGCAATATCGGATTTCCTGGGCCGGTAGCGCTGCAGCCGAGGCTGCGCCACTGGCCGGCGTGTCGCCGATGAACCGATAGCCGCGTCCCGAGACCGTGCGGACATAGCCGCGGCTGTCGCCATCTTCGCCGAGCGCACGGCGCAGGGCATAGACCTGCACCTGCAGGTTGTTCTCTTCGACCCTGGTGCCCGGCCAGACTTTTGCCATCAGCTCCGACTTCGTCACCAGCGCGCCTTCCGCGGCGACGAGGGCGCAGAGCACGTCGAGCGCCCGCTCGCCCAAGCCGATGGTTGTTCCATTCCGGGACAGGCGCCGATTGCGCACGTCCAACCGGAAGGGGCCGAAAGCGATCTCGGGAAGGGGTTGGCCGGTCATGGGTCGTTCAGAATTCTTCAGATGATCCAAGAACCTTAAATCCGATCGCCGGCCTATGGTCCATGCCGTAGCGCGCCGCTGGTTGCGGCGCCGAATCAGCAGGAGTTCCCATGATCGTCTTCAGCGTCCTCTATCCCGCCGCCGCCGGCGCCCGTTTCGATACCGCCTATTACAAAGCCACCCACATCCCGCTGGTCGAGCAGGCCTTCAAATCCTCGGGGCTTTGTGGCGTGCAGGTACTCCATGGGCTCTCCGCCGGAGACGGCGGGGCGGCCCCCTACCTGGCCATCGCTCATTTCAGCTTCGAAAGCGCTGCCGCCTTGAATGCCAGCCTGACCGGACCGCGCGCGGCCGAAGTTTTTGGCGACATCGCCAACTTCACCACCATCCAGCCCGTGACCCAGATCAGCGCCCCACTCTAGGGGCGGACTGGATCAGTTGATCGGACCCATGATCTTGCCCGGGTTCATGATGTTGTCCGGGTCGATCGCCTTCTTGATGGCGCGCATCAGCGACATCGCCTCGCCGTGCTCCTGGTAGAGGTACTTGATCTTGCCGATGCCGACGCCGTGCTCGCCGGTGCAGGTGCCGCCGAGGTTCTGGGCGCGGGCAATCATGCGGTCGTTGAGACCTTCGGCCCGCGGCAGGTAGGTCGGGTCGTCCGGATCGACCATCATGGTGAGATGGAAGTTGCCGTCGCCGACATGGCCGACGATCGGGGCATAGAGGCCGTTGGCCTGGATGTCCTTCTGCGTCTCGAGGATGCATTCGGCCAGCTTGCTGATCGGCACGCAGACATCGGTCGCCCACATGCCCCAGCCCGGCTTGTAGGCCTTGGCGGCCCAGGCCGCGTCGTGGCGGGCTTGCCACATCTTGCTGCGCTCCTCGGCCTGGTTGGTCCAGGCGAAGTCGCCGCCGCCATGCTCGGCGGCGATCGCCTGCACCATCTCGGCCTGCTCCCTGGTGCCGGCCTCCGTGCCGTGGAACTCGAGCAGCAGCAGGTTCTTCTGCGGCAGCGTGAGCTTGGAATACTGGTTCACGGTGTCGACGGTGTAGGTGTCCATCAGCTCGATGCGCGCCACCGGGATGCCGGACTGGATGGTCTGGATCACCGTATTGACCGCGCCCTCGAGGTCGTCGAAGGCGCAGGTCGCGGCGACCATCGATTCCGGCGTGCCGTAGAGGCGGAGCGTGATCTCGGTGATGACGCCCAGGGTGCCCTCTGAGCCCACGAAGAGCTTCACCAGGTCGTAGCCCGCGCTCGACTTCCGCGAGCGGCGGCCGAGCTGCATGATCCGCCCGTCGGGCGTCACGACCTGCAGCGACAGCACGTTCTCGCGCATCGTGCCGTAGCGCACGGCGTTGGTGCCGGAGGCGCGGGTGCTGGTCATGCCGCCGATCGAGGCGTCGGCGCCGGGATCGATCGGGAAGAACAGGCCGGTCGCGCGCAGGTATTCGTTGAGCTGCTTGCGGGTGACGCCGGGCTGCACCACCACGTCGAGGTCGGCCTCGTTGACCTGCAGGATCTTGTTCATGCGGCTGACGTCGAGCGAGATGCCGCCATTGGGGGCGCTGATATGGCCTTCCAGCGAGGTGCCGGTGCCGAACGGGATGATCGGGGTCTTGTGGCGGGCGCAGAGCTGGACGATCTGCTGCACTTCCTCGGTCGATTCGGCGAACACCACGGCGTCGGGCAGGTGTGCTTCGTGATACGAAATGTCCTTGCCGTGCTGCTCGCGCACGGCGTGCGCGGTGCTGACCCGGTCCCCGAAAAGCGCCTTCAGCTCGGCGATCGTGGCATCGACGTTGAGGGGTCTCGCCTGGGCCGCTACAGCCATGTTCGTTCTCCTAGCGTAAGCCGTTTGGATACGCTCAAATGCGGCCAAAGCCAACCTGAGGAAACCGCCCCATGCGCGACGTCTACGTGATCGGCGCCTACACCACCGTCTTCAAGAAGCACCCCGGCCTGAGCTTCGGCGACCTCGCCCGCGAGGCCTATATGGGCACCCTGGCCGATGCCGGCATGGAAAAGGGCAGCGACATCGAGACCGGATGGCTGGGCAATTGCGGCATGGGCTTCTGGGGCCAGAACTCGATCCGCGGCCAGGCGCTGTTCCAGCCGCTGGTCGAGGAGGGGCTGTTCCCCGAGCGGGTGCCGATGTTCAACGTCGAGAATGCCTGCGCCACCGCCTCGACCGCCTTCATGGGCGCCTGGAAGGACGTGCTGGCAGGCACCCACGAACTCACCTTTTGCCTGGGCGTCGAGAAGTTGTTCAGCCCGGAGGCGCCCGAGCGCACCGCGGGCCTGTTCAACCAGGGCTACATCACCAGCCAGCACGACCGGCTGGTCGAGGAGATGAACCGGGTGGGCAAGATGGTCGGCTCCGAGTTCAAGCCGGGCGATGACCGTACGATCTTCATGGATACCTATGCCATGCAGGCCAAGTGGCACATGTGGAAGTACGGCACGACCCAGGCCCAGATCGCGGTCGGCGCCGCCAAGAACCACAATTACGGCGCGCTGAACGAGAAGGCGCAGTACCGCTTCCAGATGACGCCGCAGTCGGTGCTGGAGGACCGGCCCGTGTCCTTCCCGCTGACCCGTGCCATGTGCGCGCCGATCGGTGACGGCGCGGCGGCCGCCTTGCTGTGCTCCGCGGAGTATCTCGCGAAGCAGCCCAGGCACGTGCAGGACCGCGCCGTGAAAATCGCAGGCGTCGGCTTCTCGGGCGGCATGTACCGCAACCTCGACGCGCCCGGCCTGACGCGCGCGGCCGCCGACAAGGCCTACCGGATGGCCGGACTGGGACCCGAAGACATCGACGTCGCCGAAGTCCATGACGCCACCAGCTTCTGCGAGATCTACCAGTGCGAGATGCTGCGCTTCTGCCCCGAGGGCGAGGGCGGCAAGTTCGTCGAATCCGGCGCTACCGGCCCCGGCGGCAGGCTGCCGGTCAACACCTCGGGCGGCCTGGTCTCGAAGGGCCATCCGGTGGGCGCCACCGGCCTGTCGATGCTGGCCGAACTCGCCACGCAGCTGCGCGGCGAGGCCGGTGCCCGTCAGGTGGAGGGGGCCAAGGTCGCGCTCGCCGAGAATGGCGGCGGCGTGATCGGCATGGAGGAGGCCGTGGCCTCGGTCGTAATTCTCAAGAAAGAGTAGAGGACAGTCATGACAATCCGTTTCGACAATCGCGTCGCCATCGTCACCGGCGCGGGCAATGGCCTCGGCCGCGCGCACGCGCTGCTGCTGGCCAGCCGCGGCGCCAAGGTAGTCGTGAACGATCCGGGCGGCGCGGTCGACGGCAAGGGAGGGGGCCATGCGGCCGCCGACAAGGTCGTCGACGAGATCAAGGCGGCCGGCGGCCAGGCCGTCGCCAACTACGACTCGGTCGCCGAGGCCGCGACCGCCGCCAACATCGTGAAGACCGCCGTCGATGCCTTCGGCACGGTCGACATCGTGGTGAACAATGCCGGCGTGCTGCGCGACAAGACCTTCCACAACATGACGACCGAGGATTTCGAGTTCGTCGTGAAGGTCCACTTCCTCGGCACCGCCTACGTGACCCATGCCGCCTGGCCGATCCTGCGCGCCAAGGCCTATGGCCGCATCGTCGTGACCTCGTCGAACTCGGGCATCTACGGCACCTTCGGCCAGTCCAACTATGGCGGCGCCAAGCTCGCGGTCGTGGGCTTCATGAACGCGCTCAGGCTCGAGGGCCAGAAGTACAACATCATGATGAATGCGCTGGCGCCGATCGCCGCCACGCGCATGACCGAAAGCCTGATGACGCCCGAGGCGCTGGCCAAGCTCAGGCCCGAGTTCGTCTCGCCGATGGTCGCTTTCCTGTGCAGCGAGCAGTGCCAGCGCACCGGCGACATCTGGAGCGCCGGCGCCGGCACCTTCGCGCGCATCGAGTATCGCGAGGCCGAGGGGCTCCGGATCGATGGCCGGGCGCCGACCATCGAGGACGTGGCCGACAATATCGAGAAGATCGCCGACGTCTCGGCCAGCCGGGTCTTCCGCACCTCCGGCGAGGAAGTTGCCGCCGTCGTGAGCGGCTCCTGAGCGGCGAGGCGTCTCCCGTGACCGCACCGGCAGCGGATCGGCTGCTGCCGGTCGCGAAATGGCTGCTGCGCGAAGGCCGGCTCGTCCGGAAGCCGGAAGCCTTCATCGAGCAGCTGATGCGCTTGGTGCTCGAGGCGGGCGTGCCGGTCTGGCGGATGTATATCGGCCTCCAGCTCGTCCATCCGCAGCTTCAGGCGATGGGCTATCTGTGGCGGCGCGGCGAGAGGGTCGAGACGATTACCCGCGCCTACGGGGTGCAGTTCACCCCGGCCTATATCGGCAGCCCGATCCAGGTCGCGCGTGAGGGGGGCTCCCCGGTGCGCTACCGGCTCGACAGCCTTACGGAGCGGCACCACGAGGTGCTGCACGAGGTGAGGCGGGACGGCGGTACCGATTACTTCTCATTGCCGATGCGCGTCCGCCGCGACGGGCCGATGCCCGTCGTGACCTTCGCGACCGACCGCAGGGAAGGCTTCGGCGACGCCGACATCGACGACCTCACGCGCCTGGTCGACATGATGGGCGCCGTGACGGAGATGCACATCGAGGAGAGCGTCGCGCAGACTGTCGCCCAGACCTATCTCGGCCGCCATGTCGGCGAGCGCATCCTGCACGGCATGATCCGCCGCGGCGACGGCGAGGAGATCCGGGCCGTGCTGTGGTTCTCCGACCTGCGCGACTTCACCGGGCTCAACGAGCGCCTGCCGCCCGATCAGGTGCTCGAGCTGCTGAACAACTACTTCCAGCTGGTGGGCGACGCGCTCGCCAAAAATGGCGGCGAGATCCTGAAGTTCATCGGCGACGGTGTGATGGCCTATTTCCCGGCCGAGGATGCGCTGTTCATGCCGATGGTGACAGCCGCCGCGCTCGACGCCGCGCGCCAGTTGATCGACGATGCCGAGGCCGCCAACGAGGCGCGTGCCACGGGCGGCGCCGAGCCGATGAAGTTCGGCATCGGGCTCCACGTCGGCACGGTGACCTTCGGCAACATCGGCACCGAGGACCGGCTCGACTTCACGGTCATCGGCTCCGCCGTCAACCGCGCCTCGCGGCTGGAGGGTCTGACGAAGGCGCTCGGGGTCCCCGTCTGCGCTTCCGCCGAATTCAACGCCGATTGCCCGCGCCCGATGAAGTCGCTCGGCAAACACCGCCTGCGCGGGGTGCGCGAACCCGTGGAGATCTTTACGCTGCCGGACTGATTGAGGGTCCTTCAGACCTTCGTCTTCCAGCCCTCGATCCAGGTCAGCGCTTCCTCGTCGGGCAGGGGCTGCTCGGAGGCGTCGATTTCGAGTCTCTCGCCGACCCGTCGGGCACCGCAGCGCTCCAGCGCCTGGTCGACCTTCTTGCCGCCGCCGCAGAACGTGTCCTGGTAGGTCATGTCGCCCAGCGCGATGACCCCATAGCGATGGCCCGAGAGGTCGGGCCTCTCGCGCTCGAGCGCCTCGACCAGCGGCAGGATGTTGGTCGGGATGTCGCCCGAGCCATGGGTCGCGCAGACCGCGAGGAGCACGTCGTGCGCCTGCAGGTCGGCAGCGGTCGCTGCCTTGTCGGTGACGTCGACGGCGTGTCCGGCACTCGCCAGCACGGGTTGCAGCGCGTCGGCCACCATCTGGGCATTGCCCGACTCGGTGCCGACAAGAATGAGGATTGAGGCCATGCTCCCGGATAAGGGACTGCGTGCCGCGATGCGACGCGACCGGATGGCGCGGCAAATTCGGCCATGCCAGTCTTGCGGTCATGGAAGAAACGCCTGTTCTGTCCGCCCTCGAGGGCGGCGTGCTGACCCTGACGCTCAACCGCCCGCAGCGGCTGAACGCCATGAGCCATCAACTGATCGACGCCATGAACGCCGAGCTGAAACGCGCCCGCGAGGACGATGCCGTGCGCGCCGTGCTGCTGACCGGTACCGGCCGCGGCTTCTGCGCCGGCGCCGACCTGGCCGGCGGCGGTCCCGGCGACGCCTCGTCCCAGGGCCCGCGGGACGTCGGCGCAGCGATGGACCGCATTTTCAATCCCATGATCCGGGCCATGCGCGACTTGCCCAAGCCCATCGTGGCGGCCGTCAACGGCGTGGCGGCCGGCGGTGGCGCCAACCTGGCGCTGGCCTGCGATATCGTGATCGCCGCGCGCTCGGCCCGCTTCGACCAGGCCTTCGTGCGCATCTCGCTGATCCCCGATCTGGGTGGCACCTGGTTCCTGCCGCACACGGTGGGCGATGCCCGGGCCCGCGCACTCGCGATGCTCGGCACCTCTGTCCCGGCCGAGGAGGCCGCGCGCATGGGCATGGTCTGGCAGGTCGTCGACGACGCCGCCCTGATGGACGAGGCCGGCAAGATCGCAGCTAAGCTCGCCACCGGCCCGACCCGCTCCTATGCCGCGATCAAGGGCGCCATCAACGCGGCCGCCACCAACACGCTCGACCAGCAGCTCGACCTCGAGCGCGACCATCAACGCGAGCTCGGCAAGAGCGAGGATTTTAAGGAGGGCGTCGCCGCCTTCCTCGCCAAGCGCGCCCCCAACTTCACCGGACGTTGAGAGACGAGACAGATGACCTACGAGAAGATCCAGATCGCCAAGCAAGACGGCCTCGCCACCCTGACCCTGAACGCGCCGGACCGGCTCAATGCCGTGTCGCGCAAGATGATCGGCGAGCTGAAGCAGTGCTGGGAGGACCTTGCCGCGGACGAATCGGTGCGTGCGGTGCTGCTGACCGGTGCGGGCCGCGGCTTCTGCGCCGGCGCCGATCTCGCCGATCCCGACCGCGCGAAGGGCAACACCTCGGATTCGGGCGAGGCGCTCGACAAGTTCTTCAATCCCGTGATCCGCCTGATGCGCAGCGTCCCGAAGCCGATCGTGGCGGCGGTGAACGGCCCGGCAGCCGGCGTCGGCATGAGCTTCGCGCTCGCCTCCGACATCGCCGTCGCGGGCAAGTCGGCGTCCTTCCTGCAGGCCTTCGCCCGCATCGGCCTGCTGCCCGACGGCGGCAGCACCTGGTTCCTGCCGCGCCTGGTGGGTGAGCAGCGGGCGCGGGCGCTGGCGATGCTGGCGCCGCAGATCACCGCCCAGCAGGCCAAGGACTGGGGCCTGATCTGGGACGTCGTCGAGGATGCCGACCTCATGAAGACGGCCGGCGACCTCGCGCGCCGCCTCGCGGACGGGCCGACCATGTCGCTCGCCCGTATCAAGGAGGCGATGAACCGCGCCAGCGGCAATACGCTCTCTCAGCAGCTCGACGTCGAGCGCGACTTCCAGCGCGAGCTGGGCAAGAGCGAGGATTTCAAGGAAGGCGTCGCGGCCTTCCTCGCCAAGCGCAAGCCCGCCTTCAAGGGCAAGTAGGAACGACAAGAACCACGGGAGAGACCACCATGACGACGCCGTTCACGGAGATCACCTCGGGCCTCAAATTCCCCGAGGGTCCGGTGGCCATGCCCGACGGCTCGGTCATCCTGGTCGAGATCGCGCGCGAGACGCTCACGCGCGTCACGCCCGACGGCAAGCATCACATCATTGCCAAGCTGGGCGGCGGCCCCAACGGCGCGGCGATGGGCCCCGGCGGCAAGATCTACGTGACCAACAATGGCGGCTTCAACTGGGTCGAGCGACCCGACGGCCGCCTGTTCCCCGGCACGGCGCCTGCCTCGTACAAGGGCGGCTCGATCCAGGTGGTCGACCCGGAGACCGGCAAGTTCGAGACGCTGTACGACAGCTGCGACGGCCGCAAGCTGAACGGCCCCAACGACCTGGTGTTCGACGATGCCGGCGGCTTCTGGTTCACCGACTTGGGCAAGACGCGCGAGTACGACAACGATCGTGGCGCTGTCTATTACGCCAGGGCCGACGGCTCGAAGAACGAGCAGAAGGTGTTCCCGCTGGAGCGGCCCAACGGCTGCGGCCTCTCGCCAGACGGCAAGACGCTCTATGTCGTGGAGACACCGACCGCGCGCCTCTGGGCCTTCGACCTCTCGGCGCCCGGCACGATCAAGGACGCCAACGGCCCCTATCGTGGCGAGAAGGGCCGAGTGATCGCTGGCCTCGGGGGCTACCAGATGTTCGATTCGCTGGCCGTCGATTCCGCCGGCCACGTCTGCGTCGCGACCCTGATCACCGGCGCCGTCTCCGACATCTCGCCCGACGGAAAGTCGGTTACGCAGCACAAGCTGCCCGACCCGATGGTCACCAATGTCTGCTTCGGTGGACCGGACCTGCGCACCGCCTACGCCACCCTCTCGATGACCGGCAAGCTGGTCAGCTTCGAGTGGCCGCGTCCCGGCCTGAAGCTCGAGTATCTGAACAAGTAGGGTCTGCTGGGGCGCGCGCCCCCAGCGGCGTTATCCCTTCGCCTGCCCCCGAACCTCGCGGCTGGCGACGACCTTGCCGGCCGAATAGGCCTCGTGGTTGGCGTCGACGTCGGAGAGCTTGTAGCGGTAGTTCACCATCATCCCGTAGGACTGCTTGAACCCGTTGGCGCTGGTGTCGCCCAGCCAGTTCAGCCGCTCGACGACGGCGCCGTTGCCGAGGTGGAAGTGCGCCACCCTGTCGAGAGCACGACCCTTGTCGGTGGCGGTGAGATAGACGGCGGCCAGACGCGTCAGGATCGGGCGCAGCGCCTTGTCGATGGCCGGCACCTCCCACCAGCTCGGCCGGGCCAGGAGCTTGAGGACGGCCGCGGCGCCGTAGGCCTCGTCTGTCACCGGCCCCAGCGAGGCGATCTCGCTCTGGGTAAGGGCGCCGTCGCCTTCGGTCTTGAACCGGTGCTCGACATGGTGGCGCAGGCCGGGAATCGGCGACAGGGTCGCGAAGTCCTTGATGTTCGGCAGGTCGCGCGAGAGCTGGTCGGCCACGCGCTTGATCAGGAAGTTGCCGAAGCTGATGCCCGCCAGGCCCTGCTGGCAGTTCGAGATCGAGTAGAAGATCGCGGTGTTGGCGCGCTTGGGATCGTGCGTCTCGTCGCGCGCATCGAGCAGTCGCTGCACGTTGCCGGCCATGCCGTCGACCAGCGCCACCTCGACGAAGATCAGCGGCTCGTCGGGCATGCGCGGATGGAAGAAGGCAAAGCAGCGCCGGTCCGAATCGAGCCGGTTCTTGAGGTCGCGCCACGAGCGGATGGCGTGGACGGCCTCGTAGGTCACGAGCTTTTCCAGCAGTGAGGCGGGCGAGGCCCAGTCGATGCGCACCAGGTCGAGGAAGGCCACGTCGAACCAGGCGCCCAGCAGCGAGCGCAGATCCTCGCTCAGCGCCTTGGCCGCGGGGTCGCTGCGGCCCAGCGCCAGCAACTCGGCGCGGAGATCGACGACGAACTTCACACCCTGCGGCACGCCGACGAACTCGCGCAGCAGCCGCACCGCCGGCGGCTCCAGCTCGCGACGCAGCGCCCGGGCGGGCTCCTTGCCGGCGCGCCAATGGTCGACCGTCTTCATCGCGGTCTCACGCGGCAGGCCGTAATCACGGGCGAGCGTCAGCAGGAACTTCTTGCGGCCTGCGGATGACAGCGACAGGTAGGCCTGTCCCAGTTCGGCGGCCCGGCCGCGCCGCGCGGTCTCGCCACCCTTGCCTTCCAGGCAGGCGTCGATGCGGCTCTTCAGGCGGGGGATGTCGTCGTCGGGAAGATCGGGCCGGAGCGGCGCCCCCACCGCCTCGCGGGCGCCGCGGGCAGTGTCGACGAAAGCAGTGCGAAGTCGTTCGAGGGTACGGTCGACGGTATTGGAGAACAGCAGGGCCATGCGCCGATTATGTCATGGCAAACGTGTCACTCCAGTGGCGTCAGATGAACGCGCCTTTACCACGCTACGCTGTCGGCTGATCCAGCACGCGCCACAGATACCAGCTTGCGACGGTGCGATAGGGCCGCCACTTCGCGCCTGCTTTCTCCAGCGCCTTCGGCGAGGGCAGTGCGCGCTTCCTGAACGCTTTGGCGTAGGCCTTGCGTAAACTGTAGTCGTCAAGCGGCAGGACGTCGGGACGGCCAAGGCGGAACATCAGGAACATCTCGGCGCTCCAGCGGCCGATGCCGCGGACCTTCACCAGGCGTTCGACCAGCTCGGCATCGGGGATGTCCTGCGC
>CAIYWM010000550.1 GCA_903929895.1 uncultured Alphaproteobacteria bacterium | reverse complement strand
GGCAATACGCCGGACGTAGCCGCGTGCCGGGCTACGGATCTCGTGCTGCATCTTCATCGCATCCATGACCAGCAGCGCCTGGCCCGCCGCCACCGCGTCGCCCTCGGCGACGGAAAGGCTGACGATGGTGCCCTGCATCGGCGCCGGCACCGCGACGGTCCCTTCAGGCGCATCGCTCGCGACGCCGGCCGGCGCCGTCTCGGCTTTCACCTTGCCGAAGGCCAGCACGGCCAGCGGGTCGACGCTGTCGACACGCGCACCGGCCTGCCGCACGCCCCCGGCCACGGGCGCCGCACCCTCGAAGTACAGGCCGGCTTTCAGCTTACTCGCCGTCTCGATCAGGGACGCCGCCTGCTCATCGACAAAGCGCGTATGGACCTTGTCGCTGCGGAAATCGGGATGAGCGATCAGCGCCCGCAGGAAAGCGATGTTCGACGGCGCGCCTTCCAGACGGAAAGCAGCAAGCGCGCGCTCGGCGCGTTGCAGCGCGTCGCCGAAATCGGGCGACGGCGCATGCACGATCACCTTCGCCAGCAGCGAATCGAAATTGGGATTGGTGCGATAACCCGCATAGCCATAGGTGTCGACGCGCACGCCCGGACCCGACGGCGGCTCGAACGCCGTGAGCGTCCCGCCGCCCGGCTTGGCCGAGCCGTCAGCCGTCATCGTCTCCATGTTCACCCGCAGCTGGATCGCATGACCGCGCGGCGAGGCCTGCCGAACGCCGGTCTCGTCGAGGGACGCGCCGCCAGCCAGCCGCAACTGCGTCTTCACCAGGTCGACGCCCCACACTTCCTCGGTAACGGTGTGTTCGACCTGCAGGCGCGGATTGGCCTCGATGAAGCAGAAGAAGTCCGGCGCCGCATCGTCGACCAGGAATTCAAACGTGCCGAGGCTGCGATAGTTCACGGCCTTCGCCATCCTCACGGCCGACTCGACGATCTGGCCGCGCATCGCCTCGGCGAGGTTCGGACTGGGCGCCAGTTCGACGATCTTCTGGCTGCGGCGCTGGATCGTACACTCGCGCTCGCCGAGCGAAGCGATGCCACCCTGGCCGTCACCCACGATCTGCACCTCGATGTGGCGCGCGCGGGCGATCAACCGCTCGGCATAGAGGGCACCGTTGCCGAAGGCCGCCTGCGCTTCGGCCGAGGCGCGCGTGAAGGCCTCTTCGATCTCGTTCTCCTGCGTGACGATCCGCATGCCGCGCCCGCCGCCACCCGCGATCGCCTTGATGACGATGCCGGCCTTGCGATGCTTGGCGAAGAAGGCCTTCACGCCCGCCACGTCGACCGCACTGTCGGTGCCCGACAGGACCGGCGCGCCGTTCTTGCCGGCATGCGCCCGGGCGCGCGCCTTGTCGCCGAACAGGTCGAGTTGCTCCGGCGTGGGGCCGACAAAGACGAGCCCCGCCTCGGCGCAGGCCGTCGCGAAGGCCGCGTTCTCCGACAGGAACCCATAGCCCGGATGCACCGCGTCGCAGCCCGCGTCTCGGGCAGCCGCAATGACACCGGCGATGTCGAGATAGGCCGCGGCGCCGCGCCCCTTGAGTGGCCGGACTTCATCGACCCGCCGCACGTGCAGGGAGGTCGCGTCGTCCTCCGAATGGATGCCCACGGTTGCGATGCCGAGCTCGGCGGCGGCCTGGGCGATGCGGATGGCGATCTCGCCGCGATTGGCGATCAGGAGTTTCTTGAGCATGTCAGCGTGGGGTAGAACCCCCTCCATGTCGAAAAGGCTGCTCATTGTGGCGCACGCCCCGTCGGAGAACACCCTTTCCCTGCGCGATGCCGTGGAACGCGGCGCGCGCAGCGAAACAGGAATCGACGTCCGGGTGATCCCACCGTTGCAGGCCGGCCCCGACGACGTGCTGGCTGCACAGGCGGTGATTCTCGGCACGCCGGAGAACCTGGGCTACATGAGCGGCGCCCTGAAGGACTTCTTCGACCGCAGCTACAATGCCTGCCTGGAGAAGACACAAGGCATGCCTTGCGCGCTCTACATTCGGGCCGGCAGCGACGGCACCGGCACGCGCCGTGGCGTCGAGACGATCCTGACCGGCCTGCGCTGGCGTGCGGTGCAGGAGCCCCTGCTGTGCAAGGGCCCCTGGCAACCGGCCTTCGTCGACCAGTGCGAGGAGCTGGGCGCCGCCATGGCGGCCGGTCTCGCCGCCGGCATCTTCTGAGCTACTGGCCCTGAATCACTGCGCCGTGTAACCGCCGTCGACGACGAGGCCTGAGCCGGTCATGAAACCGGCATCGTCCGACGCCAGGAACACGATCCCCTTGGCGATGTCCTCGGCGACGCCCAGCCGGCCGATCGGATGCATGGTGAGCGACGTCTTGCGCGTGGCCTCGGTGTCGTTGGTGCCCAGCGCGCGCGCCCTCATCGTGAAGGTCTGCTGGCCCATGTCGGTGTCGATGACACCGGGATGGATCGAGTTCACGCGGATGCGATAGCCCTTGCGGCCGAATTCGAGCGCCGTCGACTTGGTAAACAGCGTGACGCCGCCCTTGGTCAGCGAATAGAGCGGATCGAGCTGCGAGCCGACCAGTCCCGCCACCGAGGCGAGGTTGACGATCGCCGAGCCGTGAGCGCTCGTGGCGCCGCGCGCCTTGAGATGCGGCAGTGCGATGCGCGTGCCGAGCACCACGCCGGTCAGGTTGACCGCGACGAGCTTGTGCCACTCGTCCATCGAGGCCTCCTCGACGCCCTTGCCGACGAAGATACCGGCATTGTTCACCAGGATGTCGAGGCCGCCGAACTTCTTCACCGTCGCGTCGATGGCGGCCGTCCAGCTCGCCTCCTGCGTCACGTCGAGCGGCACGAAGAGCGCCTGCCCGCCCGCGGCCTCGATCTCCTTCGCCGTCTGCCGGCCACGCTCTTCCAGCACGTCGCCGATCACCACACTGGCGCCGACGCTTGCCATCAGTTTCGCCGCCTCGCCGCCGATGCCGCGTGCGGCGCCGGAGAGAAATGCCACTTTGCCGTCAAGCCTGTTCATTCGTTTCCTCCTGGCGGGTCGCGTGTTGCACCCGGCCTGTTTGGGGCTATGCTGCCTGCGAGAACAAGAAAAGAAAACAGGGAGGGCCGCCAGGCATGCGCCAGGGACGGCTTGTCGCGACGGGTGCGATGCTGGCGTTTTGCCTGTTCGCACTCTGGCAATCATTGTTGCTGTCGCTGACCGACCGCCTGGGCCCCGGCCCGGGCTTCTTTCCGTTCTGGCTGGCGCTGATCGGCATCGTCCTCTCGCTTGCCCTGCTCGTGTCGATCTGGCGCGAGCCGCGGCCGGCCACGGACGCGTCGATCGAAGAGGTTCGCATCCTGCCGCATGGCTGGGGCGCCTTGCGCTGCCTGGCCATCGTGGGGCTGCTGGCGGCGGTCACCATCGCGATGGAGTTCGTGGGCTTCCGCCTCGCCATGCTGGTCTTCAATGCCGCCCTCGTGATTGCACTGGGCGAGCGTCGCTGGTGGATCATCGCCGTCTTCGCCGTGCTCGGCAGCTTCGGCGTCTATTACCTCTTCACCACGTGGCTGGACGTTCTCCTGCCGACCGGCCAGTTCGGGATATAGCCCCATGGAAGCCCTCGGCCACCTCCTCCAGGGCTTCGCGGCGGCGCTGACGCCCGGCTATCTCCTCTACGCCTTCGTGGGCTGCATGCTGGGCACGCTGATCGGGGTGCTGCCCGGCCTCGGGCCGGCGGCGGGCACGGCGATCCTGATTCCGCTCACCTTCAGCCTCGACGCCACCGGCGCCATCATCATGCTCTGCGCCATCTACTACGGCGCGATGTACGGCGGCACCATCACCTCGGTGCTGATCAACGTGCCGGGCGAAGCCGCCTCGGTCGTGACCTGCATCGACGGGCATCAGATGGCCAAGCAGGGCCGCGCCGGATCCGCACTGGGCATCGCCGCCATCGGCTCCTTCGTGGGCGGCACGCTGGCCACGGTGGCGCTGGTCGCCGTCGCCATGCCGCTCGCCTCGCTGGCGCTGAAGTTCGGGCCGGCGGAATTCTTCGCCCTCATGGTCGCCGGCCTCTGCCTCGTCGTCGGCCTCGCCGGCAACAACATGATGGCGGCCCTGCTCATGACCGTGATCGGGCTGCTGTTCGCGATGATCGGCGTCGATCCGGTGCGTGGCGCCCCACGCTTCACCTTCGGCGTCGAGGAACTCTACGACGGCATCGGCTTCGTGCCCGTCGTCATGGGCCTGTTCGGCGTCGCCGAGCTGCTGCTCGCCGCCGAGAAGCGCCAGACCCACATGGTCGAAGCCGAGCTCAAGAGCTGGATGCCGACGAGAGCGGAATGCCGCCAGTCGGTGGGCGCGATCGGCCGCGGCACCGTCGTGGGTTTCGTGCTGGGCCTCATCCCCGGCGTCGGCGCCATCGTGCCGACCTTCATGGCCTATGTGCTGGAGAAGCGCATTTCCAAGACGCCGGAGCGCTTCGGCAAGGGCGCGATCGAGGGCGTGGCCTCGGCCGAGACCGCCAACAACGCCTATGCCAACGCCTCGATGGTGCCGCTGCTGGCGCTCGGCATTCCCAGCTCGCCCACCATCGCGGTGCTAATGGGCGCCTTCATCGTGAACGGCATCACCCCGGGGCCCTTCCTGTTCAAGGAGCAGCCGGCGCTGGTGTGGACGGTGATCGCCAGCTTCTTCGTCGGCAACGCGCTGCTGCTGATCCTCAACCTGCCGCTGGTCGGCCTGTGGGCCAAGCTGCTGAAGATCCCGTTCAGCTACATGTGCGCGGGCGTGCTGATCTTCTGCGTGATCGGCGCCTACGGCTTGAAGCAGAGCCTGTTCGACGTCTGGGTCATGCTGGGCTTCGGCATTTTGGGCTACCTGCTGCGCAAGCTCGACTTCCCGATCGCGCCGGCGATCCTGGCGCTGATCCTGGGCCCGATGATGGAAAGATCGCTGCGAACGACGCTCGAGATCTCGGGCGGCAGCTTCGCCATCTTCCTCGACCGTCCGGTTGCCCTCGCCCTGCTCGCGATTCCGGTGATCGTGATCGCCTTCCTGCTGTTCAAGCCGCGCTCGCTGGCGCCGCTCAGGGAGAGCGACATCGAGTAACGCGTTCCAGTCGTCAAACAAAGGGAGGATAAAATGATCATTCGTCGCCGCACCCTGCTCGCCGCCACGGCCGCCGCGGCCGTGGCCAGCCCCGCCCTTGCGCAGAACTACCCGCGCCGCGCCGTCCAGCTGGTCGTCGCCTTTCCCGCCGGCGGCAGCACCGACGTCGGCGCCCGCATCCTCGCGGCCGCCGCCGAGAAGGACCTCGGCCAGACGATCACCGTCGTCAACAAGGCCGGCGCCGGCGGCCAGATCGGCTTCACG
>CAIYWM010000549.1 GCA_903929895.1 uncultured Alphaproteobacteria bacterium | reverse complement strand
GGCCGTGTCGGGCACGATCAACATGCTCTGCTCGGACCGCTACACCGACATGGGCGAAGGCGCGACCTACCAGAGCACCTGGCTCGAGGTCGCCCCCTGGAAGGATGCAGCCGCGGCCTGAAGAAGGACTATGGGTCCCTCGCCCGCTCCAGGGCGGGGGTTACCCCGCCCGCGATGACAGCATTCCCTGGATCGGCGCATTGCGCATATCCAACACCATTGTCATCCCGAACGAAGTGAGGGCCCCTTCCATTTCCTCAGGCAGTCTCCGCCTGAATGAACCGGTGCTGCGTGCGCTCGCGTTTCACGAGCTTCGGCAACGCCTGTCCCACGATCAGCGCCTTGAAGTGCGGCGTCTCCTGGTGGGAGGCGAACCCCGCCTCGTCATGGAACACCTCGTAGAAGAAGAACTTCCCGGGCTCCGCGATCGAGCGATGGATCTGGAAGGCGTGCACCCAGGGCTCGCGCTGGGCCAGTGGCAGGTACTCCCGAACGATTGCCGCAACGGCGTCCGCTTCGGCTGGCTTGGCCTCCCAGAAGGCCGTGACGACGAGCCCGTCCTTCAGGGAATGTAGATCGACCATGTGGTTCTCCCGTGCTGTTGGTGGGAGAGCGTTTTAGCGCTCAGGGCAATCCCGTCGCTTCGGCCGGGGTCGAAGCGACTACTTCACCATCTCCGGCGCCGCGACCTTGATGCGCCCCGTGCGGCGCGCCTTGTCGAGCGCGTCGTAGTCCTCGTCCGTCTGCCTGGCATAGGCCATGGCGAATTTGCCGATCGCCTCATCGAGCGTTTCGCTGTTGCCGCAATAGCCGGCGATCATCGCCGGATCTCCCGACTTCGCATGCGCCAGCGCGAGCGCCCAGCCGCACAGGCCGCAATACTCGAGGAAGCCGTCGAGGGTGCTCGGGTCGCTCTCGTTGAACTTCAGGCTGCCCTTCATGTCCGCGAGCTGGCGAACGTAGAAGTCCTTTCCGTCGACCACTCCCCAACCGAGGAAGATGTCCGGAGATCCCTGCGCGAGGCGCTGCCCGACGACGACCCGACGACCCTGATTCTCGAACCTGAGCTTCTGGTCGACATAGGGCGCGATGACCGATGTCTGCGCCTGCTTCACCTGCAGGAACAGCGGATCGTCCGAATCGATGCCCTGCAGCAGCACGACCCAGCAGCCGGTACCGACGCTGCCGACGCCCACGACCTTTCGTGCCGAATCGACGATCCGATAGCGCGACAGCAGCACGCGCCGGTCGATCGGCAGCGACTGGATATAGTCCTGCAACATGTTGTCGAGAGCGACATTGGTGGGCGTACCCGCCGCCGTTTCCGTCTCGCGCACGATCAGTGGCACTTCCTCGATGATGCGATGCTCGCCGCCGACCTCCTCGGTCAGCTTCTCCAGCACGGCGACATGGCTCTTGGTCCGGGCCTTGTCCATCAGCCGCTCGGCACCGCGCCGCGCCCGGGGTGACAGCGTGTCGAGGACGGCACGCTCGTCGATGCGGTCGTACCAGATCTGCAGGTAGCCCATCTCGGCGTAGCGGTGCATGCGCTTGCGATAGGACCGGACGATCGCCCGTGCGGCCCCCTCCGCCGTCACGCGGTCGCCGCCCATGAAGCGCACGGCGACGGCGGCGCTGGTGGCGAGGCGCTTGAGGTCCCATTCCCAGGGACCGGGATGGACCTCGTCGAAGTCGTTGATGGCGAAGATCAGATTCCGCTCCGCCGAGGCGAACACGCCGAAATTCGAGACATGCATGTCGCCGCAGGCCCCGACGGCCATGCCGCTGACGGGCGTGGTCGAGAGGTCCGCCGCCATCACCGCCGCCGAGCCGCGCAGGAAGGCGAAGGGCGAAGCCAGCATGCGGGCGAAGCGCACCGGCACCAGCTTCTGCACCCGGCTCACGTTCTGCGCCTCGAGGATGGCAACGGGATCCTGCCGGTTGGCCGCCTTTTCGAAGCTGGCATGCGAGGTGCGCGGCACCTGCGCCCGTACGGCCTTGCCCGCCTGCAGGCGCTCGGCAACCGTCGCCCGGGGCGCCACGAAGCTTTCGAGCAACGTCATGTTGTCGATCGCCGTGTTCATGCGCTCGAACGTGCGATCGGTATTCGTGTTGATCTTCACAACTGTCATCTCACCACCCCGCTCCGCTCCGGCTGTTCACCGTCGTGCCGGCCCAGTCTTATCACCGGAGCGGCCGGCGAGCATCGCAAGGCGAGCGCCCGCAACAGTCGCGATGAGTGCAATCGGTGCGAAACTCGCGGGGACCCAGAAGGCTGCGCTGGCAACGCCCTGGGCGCTCAGCTCGCGGGAGAGGCCGGACAGGCTCGCGACAATGCCGGCCGCGGCCGCACCCAACGCAAAGCCGGTCTGCTGCACGGTTGCCACCGCGGAGGCGGCGAGATCTCCCTCGCCCGGCCTTGCCCCACCCATCAGGCGCTGCACGCCAAAGCCCCAGCAGGCGCCGATGCCGAAACCGACCAGGGCAATGACTGCCGGCAGGACCAGCACCGGCTGCGTCGTCATCAAGAGCGCCACGCCGGCGAGGCCCACGGCCATCGCGAACGGACCGGCGACCAGCATTCGTCCCGCCGACCGCAACGACCAACCGGAGACGACAATCGACGAAACGGTCCAGCCCATCGATGCTCCCGCGACAGTGTAGCCAGCGGCCAGCGGATCGAAGCCATGCAGGCTCTGCAGGAAGATCGGCACGAAGATCGACAGCGGACTGTAGGCAATCGACACCAGAAGCGCGAACCACATCGCAACGCCGGTCATGGAGCTGAGCGAGAAGGCATCGCTCGGGAAGAGCGGCGCCGTCGAGCGACGATCCAGCAGGATCATCCCGACCAGCAACGCGACGGCCGTGAGGAAGAGCCCGGCCTTGGTGAGCGGCAGGGAAACGACGCTGGCCGCCGACATGACCGCGATGGCCAGACAGATCAGCACAACGCGTCCGCCCGGAATCGCCCGCGCCGGTCCTCCCTTTTCCGCCCGTGCCCGCGGCAGCGCCCGCGCGGCGACGATCGCCAGCAAGACCGCGAGAACGGTCACGGCATAGAAGGCGCCGCGCCAGTTTCCCCAGGTCGCAAAGGCGCCGCCCACCAGGGGCCCAACCAGCACAGACATGCTCCAGGCGCCGGAGAGCAGAGCGGCGACCCTCGGCCACATCGGCTCGGGAAACGCATTGCCCACCAGGACATAGGCCATGGCCGACAGCACGCCCCCGCCGAACCCCTGCACGAATCGCCCGGCGACCACGACACCCATCGACGGTGCTAGGGCGCAGATCAACGCACCGATGCCAAAGACCATCGCACCGGCACAGAAGGCGGTGCGCGCCCCGAGCCGCGCCGTCAGATGGCCGGTGCAGGTCGCCGCGACGATCGATGACGCAAGAAAGGCCGTGGTCGGCCAGCTCATCATCGCCGTGCCGCCAACATCCTCGACGATGCTCGGCAGCACCGTCGCCAGCATCAGCACGTTCATCGAGTGCAGCAGGACGCCGCCCACCAGCGCCACCAGCAGGGGAATCCATTCACGCTTCAGCAGCGCCGACCAACCGGCTGTCGCAGTCATGGCCGGCGACTGATCATGTTCCCGCCCCCGGGTCAAAGACTAACGGGTCCGAAAACCGCGAGCGCCGCCCGCGCGCGCGTGGAAGTATCACCGCATGGAATTGCTCGACCGCAGCACCTATTACCGCGCTTTCCAGAGCCACGATGCCCGTTTCGACGGAAGGGTCTTCGTGGGCGTGACCTCGACCGGCATCTACTGCCGGCCGGTCTGTCCCGCCCGGACTCCCAGGTTCGAGAATTGCCGTTTCTTCGCCTCGGCCGCTGCCGCCCAGGAAGCGGGCTTCCGGCCCTGCCTGCGCTGCCGGCCCGAGATCGCGCCCGACCTCGCTTTCTGGCGCGGCACCGCCAACACGGTCAGCCGCGCGCTGGCGCTGATCGCCGACGGCGCGCTCGACGACGACGAGGCCGGCGTCGAAGCGCTGGCCGAGCGGCTGGGCGTCGGCGGCCGCCAGCTGCGCCGCCTGTTCCAGCGACATCTCGGTGCTTCCCCGATCGCGGTGGCGCAGACAAGACGCGTGCTGTTCGCCAAGCAACTCCTGCACGACACGCGTCTGCCCATGGCGGAGGTGGCCCTGGCCTCGGGCTTCGGCAGCGTCCGGCGCTTCAACGAGACCTTCCGCGCGTTGTTCGACCGGCCGCCGAGCGCGCTGCGCCGCAAGAGCGGCGCCGACACCTCGGCACGCGACGGTGTCACGCTCAAGCTGGCGTATCGTCCACCCTACGACTGGCCCGGCATGCTGGCGGCGCTCGCCGCCCGCGCGACGCCCGGCTTGGAATGGATCGAGGATGGCGTCTGGCATCGCAGCATCGTTGTGGCCGGCGACCACGGCAGTGTCGCCGTTGCGCACTTGGCCGACCGCAATGCCGTTGCCGTCACCATCCACTCCCCGTCAGTCGCGGCCCTACCTGCGATTGTGGCGCGCGTCCGGCGCGTGTTCGACCTCGGCGCCGACATCGTCACCATCGACCGTCATCTCGCGCGCGACCCCACGCTCGCCCCGCTGATCGCGCGACGACCGGGCCTGCGGGCACCGGGCGACTGGGACGGCGATCCAGTGGGCCTGCCCGTCGACAACGACGCGCCGCCGGCGTGGCGGCCGTGGCACGCTTATGCGGCCGAGCACCTGCGGATGGCGCGGCATGCCTGAGCCTCTGGACTTCAAGGTCGATCGCCTCGCGACGCCGGTCGGCGAGCTGGTACTCGTTGCCGACGCCGCCGGCCGGATTCGTGCGATCGACTGGACAGACTACGAGGCGCGCATGCGCCGTCTGCTCGACCGTTACTACGGCCGGGGACGCTACGTCCTTTCACCCGCGCACGATCCGGGCGGCCTGACCAGGGCGATGGGCTCGTACTTCAAAGGCGACATTGCGGTCATCGACACGCTGCCGGTCGAGACGAGCGGGACGCCGTTCCAGAGAAGCGTGTGGCAGGCGCTGCGCAAGATCCGCCGCGGCACGACGATCAGCTATGCGGAACTGGCCCGGCGCATCGGCAATCCGCGCGCCGTGCGGGCGGCCGGGCTCGCCAACGGCCAGAACGCGATCGGCATCGTCGTGCCGTGCCATCGGGTCATCGGCAGCAACGGCACGCTGACCGGCTATGGCGGCGGCCTGCCCCGCAAGAAGTGGCTGCTCGAACACGAGGGCGCGCTTTAGGCCCGCGCGGAAGAACCACTCTCAGTCCAGCGAGACGCCGGTCTCCGTCGCCACGGTCTTCCACTGGCGCACTTCGGCGTCGAGGAAGCGCACCATCTCGGCACTGCCTTGCGGCATGGGGTCTAGAAAGGCGGCGTCGAACTTCTCCTTCACGTCCGGCAGGAGCAGCACGCGGGCGATGTCCGCCGCCAGTTTGTTCGTCACCTCGGGCGGCGTCCCCGCCGGTGCCAGGAAGCCGTACCAGTTGTAGACGACGACGCCTGGTGCGCTCTCGGCATAGGTCTGCACCTCGGGCAGGCGCGGATGTCGCTCGGCCGTGGCGATGGCCAGCGCCTTCAGCTTGCCCGACTGCAGGTGGGGCATGACCGGCGCCATGGCATTCATCACCAGCGGGATCTGGCCGTTGATCGCATCGTTCAGCGCCGGCCCGCCGCCCTTGTAGGGCACATGGACGAGATCGAGGCCGACCTTGGTGCGCAGCAGCTCGTAAGTGAGATGCGGACCGCTGCCCTGCCCCGGCGTGCCGACGGCGATCTTCTGCAGCTGCTCGCGCGGCATCGCCAGCAGTTCCTTCAACGAGTTGGCCGGAAACGAGGGATGGGCCGCCATCACCTGCGGCGAGGCGCCGACGAGGGTGATCGGCACGAAGCTCTTCACCGGATCGTAACGTGCCTTGGAATAGACGGCCGGATTGATGCCGTGCGCGACGTCAGCATAGAGCAGCGTATGGCCATCGGCCGGCGCGCG
>CAIYWM010000548.1 GCA_903929895.1 uncultured Alphaproteobacteria bacterium | reverse complement strand
TGGTCGACAGGAACGTGTCGCCGCGCCACTGCGGCAGGCGCCGCTGTTTGGCGAAGCCGAGATAGGACTGCACGAACCAGGCCGCGTTGAACAGCCAGGGCATGCGGCGGGCATACGGCGCCATCGACGGCGTGGCGCCGACCAGCCGGTCACGCCAGCTCAGGCCCTTGGCCATGCGGCGCGCCGACTTCACCTCGATCTTCATGCGCGCCATGTCGACGCCGGTCGGGCAGTCGCGCTTGCAGCCCTTGCAGCTCACGCAGAGATCCATCGCCGCGGCGACCGCATCGGAGCGCAGCCCCTCGGATCCGAGCTGGCCGGACAGTGCGAGGCGCAGCGTGTTGGCCCGGCCGCGCGTCAGGTGCTTCTCGTCGCGCGTCACGCGGAAGGACGGGCACATTGTGCCGGCGTCGAACTTCCGGCAATGGCCGTTGTTGTTGCACATCTCCGCGGCCTTCGCGAAGCCGCCGGCCAGGTCGCCGCCGGTACCGGGTGCGGTCGAGATCTCGGTGACCGGATCGGTCTGGACGTTCCACGCCGACCAGTCGAGCACCGGCTCGTACTTGAGCGACTCGTATCCCGGCTTGAAGCGGAACAGCGAGCGGTCATCCATGCGCGAGGGCCGCACGATCTTGCCGGGGTTCAGGATGTTCTCGGGATCGAACAGGTCCTTGACCGTCTCGAACGCCTTGTTGAGCCGCGGCCCGAACTGCCAGGCCACCCATTCCGAGCGCACCAGCCCGTCACCATGCTCGCCCGAGAAGGCGCCCTTGTACTCGCGCACCAGCGCCGAGGCCTCCTCGGCGATCGCCCGCATCTTCTCGGCGCCGTCGCGGCGCATGTCGAGGATCGGGCGCACGTGCAAGGTGCCGACCGAGGCATGGGCGTACCAGGTGCCCCTCGTACCGTGCTTGCCGAACACGTCGGTCAGGCGCTGCGTATAGTCCGCGAGATGCTCCAGCGGGACGGCGCAATCCTCGATGAAGGAGACCGGCTTACCGTCGCCCTTCATCGACATCATGATGTTGAGGCCGGCCTTGCGGACTTCCCACAGCTCCGACTGCGCCTTCGGCTCCGGCATCTCCACGACGCTGCCGGGCAGGCCGAGATCGGCCATCAGCTCGACGAGACGCGCCAGGTCACGCAGCTGGTCCTGGCGCTCCTCGCCCGCGAACTCGACCAGCAGGATCGCTTCGGGCTTGCCGATCAGCGCCCGCTCGATCACCGGCCGGAAGGCGGGATTGGCGCGCGCCAGCTCGATCATCGTGCGGTCGACCAGCTCCACAGCGGTCGGCTTCAGCTTCACGATGTGCTGGGCGCTGTCCATCGCCTTGTAGAAGCTCGAGAAGTTCACGACGCCCAGCGTCTTGTGCTTGGGCAGCGGCGCCAGGTTGAGCGTGAGGCGCTCCGTCACCGCGAGCGTGCCTTCGCTGCCCACCAGCAGATGCGCGAGGTTCACCGAATTGTCGGTCGTGTAGGGCCGTTCCGACTGCGGGAAGAAGATGTCGAGGTTGTAGCCGCCCACCCGGCGCAGCACGTGCGGATACATCCGCTCGATCTCGGCGCGCTCGGCGAACGCCAGCTGCGCCACCTTGTCGGCGATGGCGCGCACGCCGGCGGGCATGTCCTCCGGCCGCGTCGAACCGAAGCGGGCGCGCTGGCCGTTGGCCAGCAGCGCCTCGATCGAGGCAACGTTGTGCACCATGTTGCCGTAGCGGATCGAGCGCGAGCCGCAGGAGTTGTTGCCGGCCATGCCGCCCAGCGTGCATTGCGCCGAGGTCGAGACATCGACCGGATACCAGAGACCGTGCGGCTTCAGCCAGGCGTTGAGATGGTCTAGCACGATGCCGGGCTGGACCGTGACCTGCCGCTTGGCCTTGTCGAAGCCCACCACCTCGCGCAGGTACTTCGAACAGTCGATGACAAGCGCCTCGCCCACCGTCTGGCCGCACTGCGACGTGCCGGCGCCACGCGGCAGGATCGCCGCCTTGGCGTCGCGCGCCACGTCGACGGCGAGCGCCAGATCGGCCTCGTCGCGCGGGATCACCACACCGACGGGCTCGATCTGGTAGATCGACGCGTCGGTCGAATAGCGTCCGCGCGAGGCCCGGTCGAACAGGACCTCCCCCTTGAGGCTGCGGCGCAGATGTTGTTCGAGCTTGCTCATGTCCGACGACACCCCATAGCGCCCTCGCCGCCCGCGTCATGCGCAGGCAGAGAGGGCGTCGTGATTGAAAGCGGGTTCATCGGAGACCCCGCATGCTCAGTCGAGCTTGATCCCGGCCGTCGCGACGACCTTCTGCCACTTCTCGATCTCCGCGCGGATGCGCTTGGCGAACTCGGCCGGCGACTCGCCGCCAGCCTGGGCGAGCTGGTCCTTCCAGATGGCCTGGAGCTTGGGCGCCGCGAGCGCCTTGACGATCTCGGCATACATGCGCTCGACGATCGGCTTCGGCGTGCCCTTGATTGCCCACATGCCGTACCAGGTCGAGACGATCCACGCCGGAATGCCGATCTCGGCGGCGGTTGGCATGTCGGGGAACTCCGGCAAGCGCTGGCTGGTCGCCACGGCGAGGCCGCGCAGCTTGCCCGCCTTGATCTGCTGCGCCGAGGTGCCCATGCCGTCGAACATCATATCGGCGTTGCCGGCCAGCAGGTCCTGCATCGCCGGACCGGCACCGCGATAGGGCACGTGGACGATCTCGGTCTTGGTCTCGAGCTTGAACAGCTCACCGGCGAGGTGGTGGGCGGTGCCGGTGCCGGGCGACGCGTAATTCACCTTGTTCGGGTTGGCCTTCACATAGGCGATGAATTCCTGCGCGGTCTTGGCCGGAATCTTGTTCGGGTTGATCGAGATGACCTGCGGCACCAGCGCGATCATGGTGATCGGCTCGAAGTTCTTCTCGAGATCGTAGTCGAGGGTCTTGTAGACCGAGGGCGCGATCGTGTGATGGATGGCGCCCACGAAGAACACCGAGCCGTCAGGCTTCATCTTGGCGGCCTGCGAGGCGCCGACGGTGCCGCCCGCGCCACCCTTGTTGTCGACGATGATCTGGCAGCCAAGCTGCTCGCCGACCTGAGCGGCGAGCGGGCGGGCGAACACGTCGGTGCCGCCACCCGCCGGGAACGGATTGACCCAGGTGATGGTCTGCGGCGGCCAGCCCTGCTGGGCGCGGGCCACGGCCGGAGCGGACAGGGTGGCGGCGAGGCCGAGCTG
>CAIYWM010000547.1 GCA_903929895.1 uncultured Alphaproteobacteria bacterium | reverse complement strand
TTTGTGCTGGTCCGCGAGACCGAGGCTGCGCCTTTCGGCTCACGGGCGGCGACATGGTTGCGGTTGTGCAGCATGTCACGCACACGCTGCAGCTCCAGCGCCTGCCCCTTGATCGCAATGTCGACGCCGCCTGCATGCCGCCGCCAGTCGACGGCAATGTCGGTCTGACCGAGCTTGACCTGCTGCAGGCTGATCTGCTGCACGCTGCTGTCGCCGCCGAATCGCACCTGTCCCTTGACCTGCAGTCCGCCGCCGCGTCCATCGAAGTCGGCCGTCGTGATCTTCCCGCCAGCGGCGAGTTTCAGAGTCATGGTCGTGAGCGCCTCCGTGCCCGCCTCCTTGCTCCAGGCCAGCGGCGTGACGTCCAGTTTTGCGGCCTTCATGTCGAAGCGGCCACCGACCTCGCCGGTCCCGTTGGTCGCGACCTGATAATACAGCGTCGTGCCGATGGGGCCGGCGACGTAGGGTTCAATCGAAGGGAACCCGGCCTTCTCGACGAGGCCTGCAGGGACCGTCCCCTTCACGTCGTACCGCCGGCGGAACGGAGCCTTTGCCGCGAACATCTCGCGCCAGGTGACGTCGACGGCACTGCCGTCGAGCTTGCCCTGGCCCACGACACTCAGCTCGGAATTGCCGTACTTCACCCGCGCCGTCGCATCGGTGAGATCGACATCTCCCAGTACGCCCTTCAGCGAGAAGGCAGTGAGCTGCGCGTCGGCCGCAACGTCGATCTCGGCGACGGTCAGCGCATCGATCAGCGGGAAGCTCAGCGACACGTCGACCGCGACCTGGCCACCCAGGCGACGATGGTCGTAGAGCGTTTCCTTGGGAAGGCCGAGCCGCGGCCGCGCCAGGAAGCGCATGACGTCCTGCGCCGAGCCGGTGATCGGCAGGCGGATCGCCGCCATCTGCGGCGCCGGCTTGTCGAGTCCTGTCAGGTCGATCGTGCCGTCGGTCACCTTGAGATTGACCGCGCCGCCGCGCGCAATGTCGAAGTGCAGATTTCCATTCTCGTAGCGGGCCTTCCCGGAGACATCCTGCATCTCGGGCATGTGCGGCATGTACCGGACGGTCAGGCCGCCATAGTCGAGAAAGGCCGCCATGCGGTCCATCTTGATGTCGGCGATATGGTCTACGGGCGCGCTGGCCGCGAACTCGGCGGCGACGTCGATGGTGCCCGCCGTGACGTTGGTGATCGCCCACCGGCGACCGCCTTCGGCGAACTCCAGCGGCCAGTAGTCAGCCAGCCTGCCGACCGGGATCTGCCGGATCTCGGCGCGGCCGGCGAAGTGACGCGTTTCGGAGACACGGTGGCCGGCGCCGGTGACGACCACCCTCGCCGCGCCGAAGTCGAAGTCGACGCGCTCGATCCTGGAGGTATGCTCGACGTTGTCGATGCTGAACCGCGCATCCATCGATCGCACCTGATGCGCCACCGGCAGGATGCCCGGCAGGGTCACGCTGCCGTTGGCGCCGTTGATGTCCACCGCCACCGTCTTGACCTCGCCTTTGCCCGTCCCCTCGATCTGCAGGCGTCCCGACAGGGCAAGGTCGACACCGCGCAGAATGGCGAGATCGGGCGAAAGATCGGCGAAGATCCAGGGCTTGAATCCCGAGACCTTGGCCACCAGCGAGATCCGGCTGCGATCGCGGCTGTAGACGCCGGACAGCGAGAGGTCGACCGGGTCGCCATGACCGGCGAACCGGGCATTGGCCGTGATGGATACGCCGGCGGCATCCCGCCGCAGCTCCGCACTGGCCTGCGGCGCATTCCAGCTCAGCCCCGTCTTGAGATCCCGGATGGTTACGTCGGCCCGTTCGATCATCACAGAATCGAGCTGGCCGATCAGCGATTTGTAGTTGGGCTCAGCCAGCAGCTGATCGACCAGGATGGATATCGCCTCTCCCTGCGCGCCCCCCTCCGGCGACGTGAAGATTCGCTGGAAGGCCCCGCCCTCGCGGGCGACGTCGGCCTCGATGACGGGCCGGATGATCGCGATCGAGGTGGGCAGAAGCATGCCCTGGACCACCGACCGAGGTTCGAACGTAAGTGCCGCCTCGGGGGCGGTGGCAATGACCTGACCCTGCCCGTTTGTGAAGCGCAGCCCCGCGAACGCCAGCCTGATCGGCCGGCTAATGCCGCTCCACTCGAAGGAAATCTTGTCGAAGTCCGGATGAATATCGTTGCCCGGTGCGTCGATCAGCCGGGCGATACGCGGCTTCATGAAATCGAGGTCGATGGGACCGGCCATCAGCCGCATCGCCGCGACGACCACCAGCGCGGTCGTGGCAAGCACCAGACCGACCGCAATGCGAAGAACTACCCGGTAGGTCCGCTTGACCAAACTCGACTCTTCCGTTCCTTGACGACGACGGCACGCTTGGGCAAGCGTTCCGCCGCACATGAGAATTTACCCGTCGACACATTGAATGTCTTGGCTTTCAACCGCCCGCCTACCACGTCCGCACGACCCGGAGCGGCAAGCCGTGGCGTGGACACGCTGGGATGAGCGCGCCGCGCGGCCTGACGATCCCGCGGCCATTGCGATGCTCGACGCGCTGTTCGGCAACAGTCCCTACCTGACGGAAACGGCGCTACAAAGCCCGGGTTTTATGACCGATCTATGGCGTCATGGACCGGACGCCGCGGCAGCCGACCTGACGGCCGAACTGGCGGCCGTGCGAAGCGAAGCCTCCGCGGGCGCCATACCGGCCGAGATCGCCTCCCGACTCCGGCGCCTGAAGCGCCGCGTGGCGCTCGCGGTCGCCGTCGCCGACATCGCCGGGGCCTGGCCGCTCGACCGCATCACCGGCCAGCTCAGCGACTTCGCCTCGGGTTGCCTGTGTGCCCTCACGGACTCGATCCTCCTGCAGCTCGAACGCGACGGACAGCTCGTGCTCGGCGGAAAGCCCGATGCCGCGGCCTTCACGGTCCTGGGCATGGGAAAGCTGGGCGCCGGCGAACTCAATTATTCGAGCGATATCGACCTGATCCTCTTCTACGACCGCGATGCCCCCGCGCTGGCGGGAAACGAGCAGTTGTCGCGGCATTTCGTGCGCGCGGCACGCTTGCTGGTCCAGCTCATGTCGGAGACGTCGGCTGACGGCTACATCTTCCGGACCGACCTGCGGCTACGTCCCGACCCTGGCTCGACCCCGCTGGCCATGTCCGTTCAGGCGGCCGAACTCTACTACGAGAGCGTCGGGCAGAACTGGGAACGCGCTGCGATGATCAAGGCGCATCCCGTGGCCGGCAACGGAGCCGTGGGAGCGGCCTTCCTCGCCGACATGACGCCCTACATCTGGCGCAAGCACCTCGATTTTGCAGCGATCCACGACATCCATTCGATCAAGCGGCAGATCGATGCCCATCGCGGCGGCGGCACGGTGAAGGTCATTGGCCACAACGTGAAGCTCGGCCGCGGAGGCATCCGCGAGATCGAATTCTTCGCCCAGACCCAGCAGCTGATCTTCGGCGGTCGCAACCCCACTCTCAGGCTGCGCGCCACCTGCCCCACCCTGCACGCGCTCGCGGCCGCCGGACACATCACCGCCAAGGCGGCGGACGAGCTGATCGAGGCCTACGGCTGCCTGCGCCGCGTCGAGCATCGCCTGCAGATGATCGACGACCGGCAGACCCACTCGATCCCCGCCGACGAAGCCGGCGTTGCCGCCGTCGCGACCTTCCTGGGCTACGACACGTCGAAGGCGTTCCAGGCCGCCCTGCTGGGGACCCTGCGCCTCGTCGAGGGCCACTACGCCAGGCTCTTCGAAGAGGCGCCGAGCCTTGCCGGCCCCGGCGGCAACCTGGTCTTCACCGGCACCGACGACGATCCGGGCACGCTGGAGACCCTGAAGTCGCTCGGCTTCCGCGATGCCTCGGCCGCCGCCGGCATCGTTCGCCGCTGGCACCACGGCCGCTACCGTTCGACCGCGACGGCGCGCGCCCGTGAACTGCTCACCGAGCTGATGCCCGGCCTGCTGAAAGAGCTGGGAGGCACGGCCGCGCCCGACCAGGCGCTGCTGAACTTCGACCTGTTCCTCGGCAACCTGCCCGCCGGCGTGCAGCTCTTCTCCCTCTTCAAGGCCAACCCTGCCCTGCTCGAATTGCTGGCCACGATCATGGGCAGCGCGCCGGGCCTGGCGGCCCACCTCGCACGCCGCACCTTGCTGCTCGATTCGGTGCTGTCGCCCGACTTCTATCGCCCGCTTCCGCCGGTCGAGGACATGACGGCGGACCTTTCCGCGACGCTCGCCCGCGTCGACCACGAGCAGGATATCCTCGACCTGGCGCGACGTTGGGCCAACGATCGCCGCTTCCAGGTGGGCGTCCAGCAGCTCAAGCGCATCGTGACGCCGGCCCAGGCGGGGCTCGCCTATTCGGATATCGCCGCCGCCACCATCTCCGCCTTGTGCGATCGTGTTGAACGGCGCTTCGCGGAGACCCATGGCGGCTTCCAAGGCCAGGCTCTGGCAGTGCTGGGGCTGGGCAAGCTCGGCAGCCGCGAGATGTCGGCGACCTCCGATCTCGATCTCATCTTCGTCTACGACATTCCGGCCGGCATGGAGGCCTCCGACGGGCCCAAGCCGCTGTCGCCCATCCAGTACTACACGCGCCTCAGCCAGAAGATGGTGACGGCGCTCACGGCCCATACCAACGAGGGCGCGCTCTACGAGGTCGACATGCGCCTGCGGCCGTCCGGCCGCTCCGGTCCCCTCGCGAACTCGCTCGAGGGTTTCGAGACCTATCATGCGCAGTCCTCGTGGACGTGGGAGCACATGGCGCTGACGCGCATGCGCGTGATCCATGGCCCGAAGGCTCTGGTCGAACGCCTGACCGACATCGTGAGGCACACGCTCTGCCGCACACGCGATCCGGAGACGCTGGTCCGCGACGTCGCCGACATGCGCGACCGCATCGCCCAACATGCGCCGCCCAAGAGCCTGTGGGACTTCAAGCACCTGCCCGGCGGCCTGTTCGACATCGACTTCGTGGCCCAGTACCTGGCACTCCGTCACGCCTGCGAACACTCTGAGATTCTCGATCCCCATCCGGCCGAGATGCTGCAGCGGATGGCGGCGGCGCATCTGATCGATCCGGCGGACGCCGACAGTCTACGCGCCACGCGGACCCTGCTGTCGGACGTCCAGAGCCTGCTGCGCCTCACCCTCAACGGCGACGAGGCCGCGTTCGACGAGACGAAGGCGCCGGAGGGGCAACAGCGCCTGATCGCCGCCACCGAGGGCGCGACGGATCTGGCGGCCCTCCGGGCGCGTATTGAAGCCGAATCGAAGACGGTGCGTGCTATATACGAGCGCATCGTTGAGGCGCCGGCCCTGGCTGCGGGCTGGCAATCGAGGAGCAGGAAATGAGCGTCGTCGAAGGCAAGAAGGCCCCGGATTTCATCGCTGCGACCGATGGCGGCGGCAAGCTCAAGCTGTCGGAGCTGCGCGGCCAGCCGGTGGTGCTCTATTTCTACCCCAAGGACGACACGCCGGGCTGTACGACCGAGGCCTGCGGCTTTCGCGATGGCGCCGCCGCCTTCAAGAAGCTGAAGGCCCAGGTGGTCGGCGTCTCGAAGGACAGCGTCGCCCGCCACGACAAGTTCAAGGCGAAGTACGAGCTCAACTTCCCCCTCGTGTCCGACGAGGACGGCAAGGTCTGCGAGAAGTACGAGACCTGGATCGAGAAAAGCCTCTACGGCCGCAAGTACATGGGCATCGACCGCGCCACCTTCCTGATCGACAAGGACGGCGTGGTCCGCAAGATCTGGCGCAAGGTCAAGGTCGCCGGCCACGTCGACGAGGTCCAGGACGCGCTAAAGGCCCTTTAGGCAAGGGCGAGTGGCGGAATCCAAACAAGATTCGCCCAAGCACCGGGGCTTCCTGTCCGGCGGCGGAGCCTTGGGCGAACTGATCGCCACGTTCGACTGGGCGGACACTCCGCTCGGCCCCATCGAAGGATGGCCGCAGAGCCTGCGGACGACGGTTGGACTCATCCTGCGTTCGCCGGTACCGATCGTCACCCTGTGGGGCGTCGACGGCGTCATGATCTACAATGACGCCTATTCGGTTTTCGCCGCGGGCCGCCATCCCAGCCTGCTCGGATCCAAGGTGCGCGAAGGCTGGCCGGAGGTCGCCGACTTCAACGACAACGTGATGAAGGTGGGCCTTGCCGGCAACACGCTGGCCTATCGTGACCAGGAACTCCTGCTCAACCGCCACGGCGTCCTGGAACAGGTCTGGATGAACCTCGATTACTCGCCGGTGATCGACGACGACGGTGCGCCGGTCGGCGTCATGGCGATCGTCGTCGAGACGTCGGCCAAGGTGCGCGCCGAGCAGGCCTTGCGGACGAGCGAGGCGCAGTT
>CAIYWM010000546.1 GCA_903929895.1 uncultured Alphaproteobacteria bacterium | reverse complement strand
GGACCGGCTGTACTCTTGCATCGGCGATTGCGGCCGGGCTCGCCCAGTAGATGACGCTCCGCGATGCCGTGGCACGCGCGCGCGACTATGTCCGCAGGGCCATCGAGACCGCGCCCGGCTTCGGACGCGGGCACGGTCCGCTGAATCACGCGGTGACGGTCAGATAAGCCCGGCGCCCTCGGCGACAGGGAGCCGGCCCGTCCATTTGCCGGCTTCGCTCATGACGATGAAGTTCCAGAGCTCGCGGTTGAAAGCGTCCGGCTCCTCGATGTTCACCGTGTGGCCGGTCTTGGCGAACATTGCCAGCCCCGCATTGGGCAGGACGCGCTTCAGGTAGAGGCTCGGCTGCAGGCAGGGATCGTCCTCGTCACCGCAGATGATCAGGGTCGGGACGTCGAGCGCTTTCCATTCCTCCTCGAAATCGTAGAGCGACGGCCGCTTGCCCTGGTAGTTCTCCATGGTGTTGGCGGCGCCGACGTCGGGATGCTCGGAGAGGTGCTTCGTGAATTCGGCGAAGCCGCGCGGATCCTTCGTCTTGAAGCGCGAGCGGGTTGGGTTGGTCGTCAGGCTCTCCGCATACTTCGCCATGCCGTGCTTGCGGATGAGTCCGGCCGTCGTCACGGCATCCTTCTTGAACTGCTCGTACCCTTCACGGCCCGCGCCGGAACCGACGCCTGCGAGGGTGAGCGAAAGGGCCCGATCGGTGTAACAGCGTCCGAAATGCGCCGTCGCGAAGGCGCCCTGGGACAGGCCGACGATATGCGCCTTCGCGATCCCGAGATGGTCGAGCATGTGCCTGGCGTCGTCGACGGCAAATTGCTGGCCGTACATGTCCCCGGATGCGGGCACGTCGGAGCCCGGGTAGCCGCGGAAGGAGTAGGTGATGCAGCGATGGCGCCGCGAGAAGAAGCGCATCTGCGGCTCCCAGGCCCGCCAGTCGCCGCAATATTCGTGGACGAACAGGATCGGCGTGCCACTGCCGGCCTCTTCGTAGTGGAGCTTCACGCCATCGGGAGTGGTTGCGTGGGGCATGGCGCGAATCCTCGTCAGGTCATTGATGGCGTTGGCGGATAGGCTAGCATCGCTCTGATGGCAAAGCATCGCATCTACACCACGTGCTTCGCGAGCGTTTACCCGCTCTACGTCGCGAAGGCGGAGAGGAAGGAGCGCACCAAGGCGGAGGTCGACCAGATCATCGCCTGGCTGACGGCTACAGCGCCAAGGCGCTGGAAACGCAGTTGAAGAAGCAGGTCGACTTCGAGACCTTCTTCGCCAAGGCCCCGAAACCCAACCCGTCCCGCACCCTCATCAAGGGGGTGGTGTGCGGTGTCCGTGTCGAGGCGGTCGAGGAGCCGACCATGCGCGAGATCCGCTATCTGGACAAACTCGTCGACGAGCTTGCGAAGGGGAAGGCGTTGGACAAGATCCTGCGCAAGGAGTGACGCGCAGCGCCCTCCCTACACACCAAACCGTTCCAGCCGCTCCAGCACAGTCGGGATCTTGTCGTCGGTGACGTTGGCGAAGGCGAGGCGGATGAAGCGCTCCTGGCCCGCGCCGAACATGTCGCCGGGGATGGTGAGCAGATTCTCTTCGTCGGCCATGCGCTTGGAGACTTCGGTGGAAGCCATGCCGGCGAAGGG
>CAIYWM010000545.1 GCA_903929895.1 uncultured Alphaproteobacteria bacterium | reverse complement strand
CCCATCGCCACGACGCTGAGCGTGTAGCCGTCGCCCGGCGCCTTGGCGACGATCTCGCCCGCGACGACGCCGTTGGCGCCCGCGCGATTGTCGGCCACGACAGTCTGGCCCCAGGCCTGAGCGAAGTGCTGGCCCACGGCGCGCGCCATCAAGTCTGTCGTGCCGCCGGCCGCGAACGGAATCACCATCCGGATCTGCTTGTCGGGGTAGCTGCCCTGGGCGCGCACGATTGCGGGAGCCAGTGCGAGGGCAGCGGCGCCCCGAAGGAAAGTCGAACGCTTCATTGCAGGTAGTATCCCGACGGAGTGCCTTTGACGGTGGTGCGCTCCAAGTGGCGGATCTCGCCTTCCTGGTAGTCGCCGAGGGCGATGTGCATCGTGCAGCGATTGTCCCACAGGATGATGTCGTCCTGCTGCCACTGGTGGCGGTAGACGAATTGCGGTCGCGTGGCATGGCGCACGAGATAGTCGATCAGCGGCCGGCTCTCCTCGGGCGTCATGTCGACGAAGCACGAGACCTTCTCGCCGATGTAGAGCGCCTTGCGGCCGGTCTCGGGATGCACGCGCACGACCGGCTGGGCGATCGGCGGGTTGATCTTGCGCTGCTCCTTCTCGCGATCCGAGTTCGGATCCTCGACTTTGCGGGTGCCGGTATGGATGCCATGCAGCCCTTCGGCGATCTTCTTCATGCCGTCCGACAGCGTGTCATAGGCGAGGTACATGTTGGTGAACATCGTGTCGCCGCCGACCGGCGGGATCGTGATGCCGCGCAGCAGCGAGCCGAGCGACGGCACCGGCGTGAAGGACATGTCGGAGTGCCACTGCTGGCCGGTATACTTGGATGCCGACTGCTTGCCGTCCTTCTCGGGGATGTTGGTCACCAGCAGAAGCTCGGGATAGTCGGGATGCCGGTCGCGCGGCAGCGAATCATGATTGTCGAGTTCGCCGAAGCGGCGGCTGAAGGCTATGTGCTGTTCGCGCGTGACCTTCTGGTTGCGGAACAACAGGATGCCCTTCTCGAGAAAGGTCCTGTGGATCTGGTCGAACTCGGAATTGCTGAGCGGTTGGGCGAGATCCACTCCCTGAATCTCGGCACCGAGAGCATGGGAGAGAGGCCGGGTCGTAAGGGGCATGGAACAAATCCTTACCAGCAGTGGATTTATCGGACGCTGCACCCCGGCCCATGCGCCGTCAAGAAATCCGCCCGCGGTGTGCGGAACGCGCCTCACAAACGCGCTATACAGCCTTCGCATGATCCAGCCGCTGCACAAGACCATCGTCGCAATTATCAGGCGCCTCCCGCTCCCGGCCGCCCGCTTCGCGTTCCGCGCCTACAACAAGGTGCTGCGCACACTGAGCCCGGAGCATCTCGCCACGACCTACTTCGGTGCGCGCATCTACTGCAATCCACTCGACCTGATCCAGCGGATGATCCTGTACTTCGGCGTGTGGGAACCGGACGTTTCGCGGGTGATCGAGCAGAACCTGGCGCCGGGCGACGTGTTCGTCGATATCGGCGCCAACATCGGCTACGACACGCTCCTCGCCTCGTCTCGCGTCGGCTCTGCGGGCCGGGTCGTCGCGATCGAGGCGTCGCCGCGCACATTTGCGCTCCTGCAGCGCAACCTCGCGGCCAACGAGGCCTCTGCCAACGTTCGTGCCGTGAATGCGGCGGTCTCCGACCGACCAGGCACTCTCGAACTCTATGAAGTCAACGCGGGCAACATCGGCGCAGCCACCACGCTGGCCTCGCGCGGCGGCACGCTCATGGCATCGGTCGAAGCCTTGCCGCTGGAGCAGATCCTGACGCCGCAGGAACGCTCGCGGCTGCGACTGATCAAGATGGATGTCGAGGGTGCCGAGCCGCCGATCCTGCGCCATCTGCTGGAGCATCTCTCGACCTACCCGGCAACCATGGACATCGTTGTCGAGGCCACTCCCGATGACGATCCCGAAGCGTGGCGCGATGTCTTCGACCGGATGCGCGCCGCAGGCTTCACGGCCTGGGCGATCGACAACGACTACGAACTCGAATGGTACCTGCGCTGGCGCCGGCCGTCGGCATTGCACCGCATCGACACCATGCCTGCACGCCAGCAGGACCTGCTGTTCACGCGGCGGCCGCGCTAGGCCACACTCGCCAGCACCGCCTCTCGCAGTACGCGCAGAGACGGCACCCACTGGTCGGGCGTGTCGTAGTTGCCGGCCGTCACCGCCACCACGAGGTCCATGCCGGGGAATACCCAGAGGCGCTGGCCGCCATTGCCGTAGGCACCCTGGAAGCGTTCGAGGCGATTGCGGTTCCAGCGCGGGCCGGACGGAACCGAGAAGGCCATGTCGCCCATGTACCACTGGTAACCATAGCGGCGGACCTCGTCGCAGCTCACATACTGTGTCGTGGCGCGCACGATCCACTCCTTCGGGATGATGCGTCTTCCATCGATCTCGCCGCCCTGCAGGACCAGCTGGCCGACCCTCGCCAGGTCACGCGGCCGCAGGCGCAGGCCGGATGCCGCGAAGGCATCGCCCTTCTCGTCCGCCAACCACTCGCTGGGACCGAAACCCAGCGGCTCGAAGAGGGCCTCGCGCGCGAAGTCGTGCAGGCTCCTGCCGGTCCCCGCGACGATCATCCGCCCGAGCAGCGCCGTGGCACCGCCGCTATAGACCCAGCGCGTGCCGGGGTCGAACACCACGGGCCGGCCGAGCACGTAGCGATAGCGGTCGGGCGCGCGATCCATCTCGATCTCGCTGTTAGTTGGATCGGTATAGGGCACGCCGAGCTCGTCCCAGTCCGTGCCCATGGTCATGGTGAGCACGTGGTGGACTGTCCACTGCGCACGCCCCGGATCGCCCGCGAGATCGGCATAGGCCGGGAAGGACGACAGAAGCGGCGCCTCGGGCGGCGGCACATTGCCCCGCGAGAGCGCGAGCCCATAGAGCAGGCCGACGATGCTCTTCGAGACCGAGCGCAGGTCGTGCAGCGTATCAGGCCCGAAGGCGACGGTGCCCAGCGATCGGCCGCGCGCATGATCGGTGCCCGCGAAGTAGCGTTCGAGCAGCAGCTTGCCGTGACGCGCTACCAGGACACCATGGACGTTCCAGATTCGCTTGTCGGCGATCAAGCGATCCAGCCTGGCAGAGAGGTCGGGCGCGAAGCCCGCCGCCTCAGGAGACTGACTTTGCCAGGACGCCGGTTGAGCGGAGGAAATCGACGGCGCCATGAGCATCGCTCCAAGCGAGGAAAGGAAAAGCCGACGGTCTGGAGGGGAGACTGTCATGGTCCTCATCCTATCACGCCAGCCTGCGCGGCACCGTTACACGAGAAAAGCCGACCGGCAGGTCGCGACCTGCGACCTGAAAAGAGTCAGGGTCGTCCCCACAATCTCATCAGCGGGCCGTCAGCACCCGCAACAGGGTCCATTTCCGGCAAGGGAACGGCAGCCACAGCATGCCGGGCCGCCTCCCTCGCCATCTCGCCCGGCCGCTTCTGGTCGAAGCAGCCGTTGCGCGGATAGGCGCCGATGACCAGCAGACCGGCGCTGGCGTCGAGACGCTGATGCCCCGTCCCCGCCGGCAGCACCACGACGTCGCCGGCGACCACCTCGAAGGCGCGGCCGGCAGCACCGCCGAGTTGCACGGTTGCACGTCCCGCGGCGATTCCCAGCACCTCGTGCGTCGTGGTGTGAAAGTGCAGGAACGGATGGATGCCGTTTCGCCAGCCGTCGGCCCAGCCATGCCTGGAGAAGAGGCCCTCGAACCAGACCGCTGCGTCGCCGCGCGCTCCTGCCGGCAGGACGTCGCGGTACAGCAACAACGGCAAGGCCGGATTGTTCGGCGTCTCATCGTCGCCTTCGAACCGGACCGCCAGTGGATCGGGTGTCTTCATGGCCGGATTGCATACCGTGCAGCCGCCCGTGGCAACCATCCGCCCTCGCGCGGGTTGTAGAGGACCCGAAGGAGAACGACATGCGCCATCAGGTCCTGCCCGCGACCTCGCAGGACGTCGCTAGCCTTGCGACAATGCTGGAGGATGCACCCGGCTATCTCGACTGGCCGGAGAAGGAACCGTGTGATCGCCTGCTGGAGGCCTGTGCCTTTAGCACGCAGATCTGGGCGGCCCGCCGGTTGAGCGATGGCTCGACGAGCGCGCTCTGGGGCGTGACACCTCGTCTCGACAATCCCGACGTCGGCTATCTCTGGATGCTTGCATCCGCCACCTTCGACGAGGATTCGAGCGAATTCGCCATGCTGTGTCGGCTGGTGTTTGCCGAGATGCTCGACCAGTTTCCACGAATAGAGCAGCTCATAGATGCCCGCAGCGATCGCACGATCGATCTCCTGCGTGGCCTCGGCTTCACCATCGGCAGGGCCCACCGGCAGGCCGGATCACCCGACAGCCTGCATCACGTATGGCTGGAATCCGAATGGCTCCGCCACCCGTCGAACCATCCAGGCGGGATGACGATTCACTGAGGGCGAGTCAAATCCGCCAAATAGAAAGCCCCACCGCCATTTCAGGCGTGGGGCTGGAGTAGTCCGCCGTCCGGTCACCATTACATCCGTGGCTCACCCCGGCGGGCGCCCGCGATCAATCTATCGCTGGGACTGAACCGATATGGGGTATCGCACCCGAACTTCAAGGTGCAGATCTTCTGAAGCTCTCTTGCCATCGTTTTTTGATTTGCGAACGGATCGCAGGTCTGCCTAACGTAGTGTTCCTGGGGGAGATCACATGTCGAAAAGCCGTCGTTCGTTGCCCACGCTGGCCCGCCTCCTTCCGGCCGGGGCGCTGGGGCTGTCGGTCGGCCTCGCAGCAGCCGACGCAGCCGCCACGACCGTTGCAGAACCGGAGGGCGAGAAGGCTTCGGTCGCGGAGCGCCTCCAGTCACTTCGTGCCGATGTATCAGGCGCCCTCGAACAGCATCGCCAGGATGGCGGATCCTTCGTTGTCCTCGATCCCGAGCAGAAGCTTGCCTGGTGGGGCAACGGCGGCTGGCGCAACGGGGGTTGGCGCAACGGCGGCTGGGGGAATGGCGGTTGGCATAACGGCTGGCACAACTGGTGACCATGACCGCCACCCCTGAAATCGGGATGGTGGTCGTGCAGCCCACGGCCTTCTGCAATATCGCCTGCACATACTGCTATCTGCCCGACCGCTCGAACAAGCACGTGATCGCCCAGTCGACGGTGACACGGCTGTTCGAGCAGATATTCGCTTCGGGCTGGTCTTGCCCCGAGATCACCGTGATCTGGCATGCCGGTGAACCGCTGGTGGTGCCGGTGTCCTTCTATCGCGAGGCCTTCGCGACGATCGAGCGGATGCGGCCGGCATCGGTCCACGTAAAGCACTCCTTCCAGACCAACGGCACGCTGATCGACTCCGACTGGTGCGCCCTCTTCAAGGACTGGGGTGTCGGCGTCGGGGTAAGCCTCGACGGGCCGCGCGAATTGCACGATCTCCACCGCAAGAGCCGCAGCGGCAAGGGCACCTTCGACAAGACCATCGCCGGGATCCGGTGCTTGCGCGAAAACGACGTCGATTTCCACGTGATCTCGGTGCTGTCGCATACCAGCCTCGACCAACCGGAAGAGTTGCTCGATTTCTACCTCTCCGAAGGGATCGACCAGATCTGCTT
>CAIYWM010000544.1 GCA_903929895.1 uncultured Alphaproteobacteria bacterium | reverse complement strand
GGCAACGGCCTGCAGCCGCCCGATGTCAGCACCACGATCCGCGTCGAGAATGGCAGCCGCCACGTGGTCGACGGCCCGTTTGCCGATACCAAGGAGATCCTTGGCGGCTACGTGATCGTCGACGTCGCCGATCTCGATGCCGCGCTCGAATGGGCGGCGCGTGCGCCATGCGTGTCAGCCGGGTCCGTCGAGATCCGTCCCGTGCTGGCCGCTCCGGCCGGGTGATGGACGGGGAGCGCCGCGCCGCCGCCCGCGAAGCGGAGGCCGCGGCGCGATCCTCCTATGGCAAGCTCGTGGCGATTCTCGCGTCACGCACGCGCGACATCGCGGCTGCCGAGGACGCATTGGCCGATGCCTTCGCCGCCGCGCTGGCACAATGGCCGCGCGACGGGATCCCCGCCAATCCGGTCGGCTGGCTGATGACTGTCGCGCGCCGCAGCATCGGGCACGCGGCAGGGCGGCGCAGGACAGCCGAGGCGGCGGAGAGCGTGCTGCGGATGCTGGATGACGAACGCGACGAGGCCAGGCCCGATTCTTTCGGGGACGATCGTCTGGCGCTGATGTTCGTCTGCGCCCACCCCGCAATCGAGGGCGAGGCGCAGGCGCCGCTCATGCTGCAGACCGTTCTCGGACTCGATGCCGAGCGGATTGCTGCGAGCTTTCTCGTGTCGGGAGCCACGATGGGCCAACGGCTTGTGCGCGCCAAGCGCAAGATCCGCGATGCAGGCATTGCCTTCGCCATCCCCGATCCCGGCGAGGCGCCGGCGCGTATCGGTGCCGTGCTTTCCGCCATCTACGCCGCCTACGGGACTGCCTGGGAGGATGTGACCGGTGCCGACGGAAAGCTGCGAGACCTGGCGACCGAAGCGATCTGGCTCGCCCGGTTGCTCCGTCAGCTGCTGCCCGACGATCCCGAGGCGATGGGTCTGCTCTCGCTGATGCTGCACTGCCAGGCACGCAGCGCCGCCCGCCGGTCCGCGACCGGGGCGTTCGTGCCGCTCGATGCGCAGGACATGACGCTGTGGTCGCGAAGCATGATTGCAGAGGCGGAGGCCCACCTACGGTCTGCCGCCCGCAAAGCCGCACCTGGTCGTTTCCAGACCGAAGCCGCGATCCAGTCGCTTCATGCCCAGCAACGCATGACCGGGCAGCGCTTCACCGAGCCGCTCGTACGCCTCTACGACGCTCTGGCCCGGTTTGCGCCGACGACCGGCGTGCTGGTCGCCCGCGCGGTCGCCCATGCCGAGAATGGCAATCCCGCCGCCGCACTGGCAGAGCTCGACCAGATTCCGGACGCGGCCCGCTATCAGCCATTCTGGGCGGCGCGCGCCCGCGTCTCGTGGCTGTCAGGCGACGAGGAAGCAGCCTGGAAATCGGCAAGAACAGCGGCGGGCCTGAGCAACGACCCCGGCGTCAGGGCCTTTCCGCTCGCCGGCGGATTTCGTGGCAGGGGCCGCTGAAGAATCGGCCTTCCAGCTCTCCGGCAGCGGCGCCAGCTAACCGCCGATGACGGCGGTGAAGTCACACGTTACGTGGTGCGGGCTGTCGCCGGAAAGCTGAAGCGTGTGGCGGGCGGGGCGAGAGTTCTCGTCGGGAAACATCTTCACCCACTCGTCGTTCAGCGCGGCTCGGCCGGTCGACGGCTGCTTCATCCAGAAGTTGATCTTGATGATGTCGTCGGGCGTGCCGCCGGCCGCTTCGATGCAGAGCCTGATGTGCCTGAAGATGTTCGTGACCTGCGCGGTCAGGTCGGGCGGGACATTGCGCGTGCCGGGCTCGGTGCCGTTCATGATGCTCGACATCACGATGTTTCCGATGCGGCTGGCATTGGGAATCGGGTTCTGGTGGCTGTAACCCGGATAGTTGACGCTCTTGCGCTTGGCCATTGTTTCTCTCCCTTGTTAGAGCCGTTCCATCGCCATGTCGCGCAGGCGGGCGCGCTGGATCTTGAAGCCATTGGGCGACGGGGTCTTGGGAAAGTCGTCGATCGCGAAGACCCGCATCGGCACCTTGTAGTTGGCGAGGCCGTGCCGGCAGTGCGCGATGGCCGCGGCATCGTCGAGCGTCGCGCCAGGCGCGAGGATCACGAACGCGACCGCGCGGACGCCGTCGGGGCGCGGCAAGGCGATGGCCTGGCAACCGGCGATTCCGGGCAGCTTCTGCAGGTGTGTCTCGATCTCCAGCGGGTTCACGAGAAAGCCCGAGAGCCGCAGCACGTCTCCCATGCGGCTGAGGAAGGTGAAGCCGCCATACCCGTCGAGCTCCGCGAGATCTCCGGTCCGGACATAGCCGTCGGCGGTCACGGTCTCCGCCGTCGCCGCGTCGTTTCCGTAGTAGCCGGTCATCAGCGAAGGGCCGGCGCACTCGAGCGCGCCGGGCTGGCCGACGCCCAGCAGTTCGCCGGTCTCCGGGTCCCGGACGCGGACGTGCCCAAGCGGGGAGGTCGGAATGCCGCCCCCCTTCTTGCGGTGCGCCACCTCGGAATCGATGGGCTGCAACGCATAGAGCGCCTGCACCTCGCTCATTCCATAGAGTCCGCAGAGCCGGAGGCCGCGCCGCTCCGCGCTTTCCGCAATGTTGTCGAGTGAGGCATTGAAGGCGGCGTAGCCGGCCCACTTCACCGACGGGAAAGCGTGGTCGCCGGGCACGGCATCGAGCAGGCGGGCGTACATGTCGTCGCTGCCGAACAACGTCGTCGGGCGATATTGTGCGATCAGCCGCGCGATCTCGTCGATCTCATAGGACTCGACCAGCACGCAGGGCCTGCCGGCCGCCAGCGTCGCCATGGTCTGGTCGAAGCCGTAGACGCCGCACAAAGGCAGGATCGAAAGCGACAGCGTGTCGGGCGCGGTGAGGCCGAAGGCGCGCGCGACCTGCTGGGCGTGCCCGGCGATGGCGCCCTGGCGGTGGAGCACGAACTTGGGCGCACTTGTTGTCCCTGAGGTCGTGAAGATGTTGCAGGGCGCGCTCGCCTTTGCATTGTTGAGGCCGAGCCGCGGGCGCGACAGCAGGCGCTCGAAGGGCACGCGGCGCAGCCGTTCGATGGCGGACGGCACCGATGCCGGCTCGTCCCCCACGGTGACGATGGCCGAGAGCCTGTCGAGTGCCTCGGGCTCGATGTTGGCCAGGATCGACAGGAAATCGATGCGCCGGAATCCGGGTGCGCACGCCAGCACCTTCGCACCGGACCGGCCCACGATGTCGGCGACCTCGACGGCGCGATAGCGCGTGTTCACCGCGACCGCGATGGCCCCGAGGCGTATGCAGGCGAGATAGAGGATCGGATAGGCCGGCACGTTGGGCAGCCATAATGCCACGCGGTCGCCCGGACCGATGCCCAGGTCGGCAAGCCCTTGCGCCGCGCGTCTTGCGCTCTCGGTCAGTTCGAGGAAGGACATCGTCCGATCGCCGTGCAGGAAGGCCGGGGCGTCGGGTGTTTGCTCTGCGATGTCGGCGACGAGCGTCCAGACATCGGCGGCGGGTTGGGCGATAGGCATGCGGGGCGGAGACTAACCGAAGACGGTGTCATCTCAAGCCCGGTGCCTTGACCCGGCACGGCGCTTGCGTGAGCCTGCCTTCTTGGGAATTGGGGGTCATGATGTTCCGTCGAAGCCTGCTTGCCGCTCCGCTCATCCTTGCGGCCGGGTCGG
>CAIYWM010000543.1 GCA_903929895.1 uncultured Alphaproteobacteria bacterium | reverse complement strand
GTTCGCGCGGACCTTCCGCATCGCCTTCTTTGTCACTCTGCTGGCGGCCGTGTTCGGCGCGCCCGAGGCCTACATCCTGAACCGCATGCGCAGCCCGTGGCGCGGGATTTTCCTGCTGGTGATCCTGGGCCCGCTGCTGATCTCGGTCGTTGCGCGCACGCTGGGCTGGGCGCTGCTGTTCGGCGGAAATTCGGGCTTGGTGAACAAGGCGCTCATGGGCATGGGCCTGATTTCGGCACCGCTGCCCTTCATGTTCACCGAAATCGGCGTCGTGGTCGCGCTGACGCACGTGCTTATGCCCTACATGGTGCTGGCCGTCTGGGCCTCGCTGCAGCGGCTCGACCCGCAGGTCGAGAATGCTGCGGTGGCGCTGGGGGCGGGGCCCTTCACCGTGCTGCGCCGCATCGTGCTGCCGCAGGTGATGCCGGGCATCCTGTCGGGCGCGGTGATCGTCTTCGCCCTGGCCGCCAGCGCCTTCGCCACGCCCGCCATCATCGGCGGCCGCCGCCTCAAGGTCGCCTCGACCCTTGCCTATGACGAGTTCCTGAACACGCTCAACTGGCCACTGGGCGCCGCTGTCGCGGTGCTGCTGCTGCTGGCGCTGATCGCGGTCATCTGGGGCGCCAACCGGCTGGTCGAGCGCCGCTATGCGCAGGTCTTCGCATGAGCCGCAATGGACCGGTTGCGCTCGCCTATCACGCGCTGTTCGTCACCTTCATGCTGGCGCCCATCCTGGTGGTCTGCTTCGTCGCCTTCACGCCCGAAGGCTACCTGTCGTTCCCCACCGACCGCTGGTCGCTGCGCTGGTTCTACGCCATCGCACAGTACCCCGAGTTCATCTCGGCCTTCTGGCGCAGCCTGTGGCTGGGCGCGATCTCCTCGGCGATCGCCGTGGGGATCTCGGTGCCCGCGGCGCTGGCCATCGCGCGTTACCGCTTTCCCGGCCGCGAGGCGATGACGGCGCTGTTCATGTCGCCGCTGATGATCCCGCATCTCGTGCTGGGCATCGCCTTCCTGCGCTTCTTCACCCAGATCGGCCTGGGCGGCACCTTCACCGGCCTCGTGCTTTCGCACATCGTGGTGGTGATACCGTTCGCGCTGCGCCTGACGCTTGCCTCGGCGGTCGGTCTCGACCGCTCGATCGAGCATGCCGCCGTATCGCTCGGCGCCAGCGAGAGCGTGGTCCTGCGGCGGATCACCTTGCCGCTGGTCCTGCCCGGGCTGGTCAGCGGCTGGGCGCTTGCTTTCATCAATTCGTTCGACGAGGTGACGATGACCGTGTTCATCGCGGCGCCAGGCACCGAGACGCTGCCGGTCCGCATGTTCCTCTACATCCAGGACAATATCGATCCGCTGGTGACCTCGGTGTCGGCCTGCGTGATCGCCATCACCGTCGCGGCATTGCTGGTGCTCGATCGCGCTTTCGGTCTCGAACGCCTGCTGATCGGAAGGAGCGCCGGTCATGGCCGGTGATGAATTCGACGTCGCCGTGGTGGGCGGCGGGCTGGTCGGTGTCGCCACCGCCTGGGGCCTGTCCCGCGAAGGCTGCCGGGTCGTCATCCTCGACGAGGGCGACCGCGCCGTCCGGGCGAGCCGCGGAAACTTCGCGCTGGTCTGGGTGCAGAGCAAGGGGCTGGGCCTTGCCCCCTACGCCGGCTGGACGATCCGTTCCTCCAATGCCTGGCGCGGCTTCTCCGATCTCCTGAAGCAGGAGACCGGTCTCGACGTCTCGTTCCAGCGGCCCGGCGGGTTCCATCTCTGCCTGTCGGAGAAGGAGCTGGAGGCGCGCGCCAACGTGCTGAAGCGCCTGCACAACCAGCCCGGCATCGTCGACTACAAGACCGAGATCCTGACCCATGATCAGGTCAAGGCGATGCTGCCCGACATCGGGCCCGAGGTCGTGGGCGGCAGCTTCTGTCCGCTCGACGGCCACGTGAATTCGCTGCGCCTGTTCCGCACCCTGCATGCCGCCCTCAACGCGCGGGGGGTGACCTACCTGCCGAGCCATCGCGTCGAGGCGATCACCAAGGAGGCGGGCGAGTTCAGGCTGGCAACACCCCACGGCGAGATTCGCGCCGCCAAGGTCGCGCTGGCGGCCGGAAACGCCAACATGCGGCTGGCACCGATGGTCGGGCTCGAAGCGCCGATGCGGCCCGAGCGCGGGCAGATCGTCGTCACCGAGCGGCTGCGGCCCTTCCTCAACCATCCCGTCGTCACCCTGCGCCAGACCGACGAGGGCACGGTGATGATCGGCGATTCCAAGGAGGAAAGCGTCGATCCCAGCGGTCTCACGATCGGCGTCAGCGCCACCGAGGCAGAGCGCGCGGTGCGCCAGTTCCCGCTGCTGGCCAACGTGAACGTGGTGCGCACCTGGAGCGCCATCCGCGTCATGACCCAGGATGGATTCCCGATCTACGACGAGTCGCAGACCCATCCGGGCGCGTTCACCGTCTGCTGCCATTCCGGCGTGACCCTGGCCGCCAACCATGCGCTCACCATCGCGCCGATGATCGCCCGGGGTGCGCTCGACGCTTCGCTCGTCGCCCCGTTCAGTGCCCGGAGGTTCCATGTTCAAGAGGCTGGCTGACAGCAGCCCCGCCATTGCGATCACCGTCGACGACAGGAAGGTGACCGCCCGAGCCGGCGACACCGTCGCCGCCGCGCTGCTGGCCGCCGGCATCGACCATTGCCGCACCACACCGGTCACCGGCGCGCCGCGCGCCCCCTATTGCCTGATGGGCGTGTGCTTCGATTGCCTCGTCACGGTCGACGGCGTCGGCAGCCGCCAGGGCTGCCTGATCCCGGTGCGCGAGGGCATGAAAGTCGAGACCCAGCTCGGCCGCCGGGAGGCCGGGCGATGATTGCGGCAGCGGACCTCGCACCATCCTATGAATTGGTGGTCATCGGCGGAGGGCCGGCCGGTCTTGCTGCGGCAGCGCTCGCCGCGCGGGCAGGCCTGTCGACCGTGCTGTTCGACGAGAATCCCGGCGTCGGCGGCCAGATCTATCGCGCCATTACCTCTACGCCGGTCAAGAACCGCGCGATCCTGGGTGAGGACTATTGGGACGGCGCCGCGCTGGCCGATGAGGCGAAGGCGAGCGGGGCGCTGATCGTCAACGGCGCCACGGTGTGGAGCCTCGACCGGCAGCGGCTGGTCGGCGTCTCGATCGGCGGCAAGGCGCGTGTGATCGAGGCCAGCAGGGTCATCATCGCCACCGGCTCGCAGGAGCGGCCGTTCCCGATTCCCGGCTGGACTCTGCCGGGCGTCATGACGGCCGGTGCGGCCCAGACCGCGCTGAAGGCCCAGGGCCTCGTCGTTGGCGGGCGCACGGTGCTGGCGGGCGGCGGGCCGCTGCTGTGGCTGCTGGCGGCGCAGACCCTGCGGGCGGGTGGCAAGATCGACGCGATCCTCGACACCACGCCGCGGCGCAACTGGTTGCACGCGGCGGTCCATCTGCCCGACTTCGCGCTGTCGCCTTATTTCGCCAAGGGGCTGGCGCTGTTGCGCGAGGTCCGGGCGAAGGTGCCGGTGCATCGCGTCGATACGATCGAAGCGGTGGGCACCGACCGGGTTCGCGAGGTCGTCTTCTCAGGCGCGGGCGGCACCCGACGCCTGCCGGTCGACCTGCTGCTGCTGCACCAGGGCGTCGTGCCCAACGTCAATCTCGCCAATGCGGCCGGCGTGGCGCATGCCTGGAACGACCGCCAGCTCTGCTTCGTGCCGGTGCTCGACGCCGATTTCGGAAGCTCCGTGCCCGGCATTGCCGTGGCCGGCGACGGGGCCGGCATCGCAGGCGGCACCGCCGCCACCGAGCGCGGCCGCATCGCCGCCATCGCCGTGGTCCGCGCGCTCAAGCCCGATGTGGTCGTGCCGGATACGCAGGCCATTCGACAGAGACTGCAGCGCGAGGAAATGGGGCGTGCCTTTCTCGACTGTCTCAACCGGCCGGCCGATGCGTTCCGCCTGCCCGAGGGCGACACGATCGCTTGCCGCTGCGAGGAGGTCACCGCCCAGCAGGTTCGCGAGACGGCGCAGATGGGCTGCGAGGGACCGAACCAGATGAAGGCCTTCCTGCGCTGTGGGATGGGCCCCTGCCAGGGCAGGCTTTGCGGCCTCACCGTCACCGAGCTGATCGCCGCCGAGCGCAAGACGACCCACGACGAGGTCGGCTACTACCGGCTGCGTCCGCCGGTGAAGCCGATCACCCTGGCCGAACTCGCCTCGCTGCCGATCAGCGAGGCCGAACGCAAGGCTGTGGAGCGCTAGCATGGCACGCACCGCCGATGTGGTGGTCATCGGCGGCGGCATCCACGGCTGCTCGACGGCGCTGCATCTGGCGTTGCGTGGCCTGAAGCCGATTCTGATCGAGAAGGACTATGCCGGCCGTCACGCCTCGGGCGTGAATGCCGGCGGCGTGCGCCAGCTCGCGCGCGACCTGCACGAGATCCCGCTGTCGATCTCGTCGATGGACATCTGGGAGCGCATCGAGGAGTTGGTCGGCGACGATTGCGGCTTCGGTGCCCACGGCACGGTGTTGGTGGCCGAGAGCGAGGCCGAACTGGCGGGCTTCCGCGAGCGGGTCGAGGATCTCCGCCTGCGCGGGTTCGTGCACGAGGAGCTGATCGGTGCCGCCGAGCTGCGGCGCCTCGTGCCGGCCGTGTCCGAGCATTGTCCCGGCGGAGTCGTCTCGCGCCGCGACGGGGCCGCCGATCCGTTCCGCACGACCCAGGCCTTCTGCCGCCGCGCCGTCGAGGAGGGGGCCGAGGTGATCGAGGGCGTGACCGTCACCGGCCTTTCCCGGCGCGGCACCAACTGGTGCGTGGAAACGACGGACGGGGATTTCGAAGCGCCGAAGATCGTGAACGCCGCCGGCGCCTGGGCCGACCGGATCGCGGCGATGCTGGGCGAACCGGTGCCACTGGCCGTCGTGGCGCCGATGCTGATGGTGACCAGCCGCCTGCCGGCCTTCATCAAGCCCGTGGTGATCCTGCGCGGCCGCAAGCTGTCCTTCAAGCAGCTCGACAACGGCACCGTGGTGATCGGCGGCGGCCATCTCTCGACGCCCTATCGCGACAGCAACGAGACCGTACTCGACTGGGAGAAGCTCGCGATCAGCGCGCGCACCGTGTGGGAGGTGTTTCCGGCCATGCACCAGGCCACGATCGTGCGTGCCTGGGCCGGCATCGAAGCCTACATGCCGGACGGCATTCCGGTTGTCGGCAAGAGTTCGACCTCCGAGGGCGTCTTCCATCAGTTCGGCTTCTCGACCCACGGCTTCCAGCTCGGCCCGGGGACGGGCGCGGTGATAGCGGAACTGGTGGCGACCGGCTCGACCAACACGCCGATCGATGGATTGGGCATCGAGCGTTTCGCCGCGAGATACGACCAAGGGTCCCTCGCTGCCGCTCGGGATGACAATGTTGGTGGGATGCCCAGCGTGCGCCGACGCACAGCAGGAAGCACAATAAAATTGTCATCCCGAGCGGCAGCGAGGGACCTTTAGCTCATGTACCGCCAGTCGTAGCCCAGCCTTGGAAAGTGCACCGCGACCTGGCCGACTTCGTCGTTCTCATGCAGCAGCGCGATTTCGTCGGCGTCGATGAAATGCACCTCGCCCTCGATCCAGTCCTTTGCATTGTCGGAGGCGCGCACGCGGGCGCGCTGGCCGGGTCGGGGATCGCCTTCCTGCGGCTGCGAGGGACGCGTGCTCGCAGGCGTCGCGGCCCGGGCCTCGGCAAGGGCTACGTCGGCATCGATGTCGATGCGGTTGCCGTGGCCGATCGCGGCCATGCGGTCGCGCCAGGCGAGCAGGCGCGGATAGGGGGCCAGCACCTCGCGGCAGTCGATGTGGCGGCCGCGGAAGAACCAGACGACGTGATAGGTGGCGAAGTCGGCGATGCAGGGCACGTCGCCCAGCAGATAGGGCCGTCCGTTGGACAGCATGTCGGCGATCCACTTCACCTGTGGACGCACGAGCTGGAGATTGCGGAAGGCGGCCTTGCGCACCGCCTCGATCGACGGCATCGGCAGGCCGTGCAGTTTGGCGCGGTCGGCGTGCAACCCTTCGGGCATGTGGTCGGCGTTGATGCCCGAGACGTAAAGCGCGGTCGGCCGCATGAACTGCTGCTCGGCCCACCAGGCGATGGCTTCCGCCGCGCCCGCGGTCTTCGCCGGGTAGAAGGTCGGCGCCAGGCTGCGCCGTTCCAGCTCCTGTGCGATCAGTTTCGTGTCGCACCAGACGTCGGCGCCATCCTGCAGCACCGGCGTGCGGCGATAGCCGCCGGTCAGCGGCGTGAGCTTGGGTTTGGGGGCGATAGGTGGGATTTCGACGGCGCGCCAGGTCAAGCCCTTGAAGCCCATCATCAGGCGTGCCTTTTCGGCGAAGTTCGAGAAATCGTACTGGTGCAGGATCAGGGTTTTCGGAGACTCAACGCTTTGTGGCGACACGAGGGGAACGTCTCCTCT